>NZ_QODJ01000007.1:0-154856 GCF_009935965.1 Pseudomonas sp. L13 | reverse complement strand
CGTGGTTTGACGGGGCGCCTGAGATCAAGATCACAAGCAGATCAAGATCAAGAGCGGCTCGCTTCGCATCGTGGTTAGCGGGGGCGGATACTGCTCATATTGTGTATATGGATTTTTCCGAGCAAAAGGCGGTCAGTATCATTACAGCCCGTCCCCTCCTTGCGGAAAATCGCCGGGCAGATAGCGCAAAATGCAGGATGCACGATGGCCCTTCATGCAAATTGCACGAAAATGAAAATCTTGTAAATTTGTAACACGCTGATTTATAACGATTTTTTACAATACCCAATACTGGCACAATCACTGCACCTATCACTCCATGCTTGCCAACTTGAGCCAATGGAGCTGATAGACATGAGCCTGATCCAAGATAAATTCGCTTCGGTATTCTCCAACTACGACGTCACCACCCAGCCACGTCCGGACGGCGGTATCCTGTTGACCCTGCGTAACAGCGAAGGTAAGCAGGTCAAGCGCTCGATCTCTTATCAGCAGCTGCACACTGCCGACCAACTGACTTGGGTCATCAGCGCCATTCGCCGTGACTTGGCCGAACAAGCCAGCGAACTGCCGCAGATTTCGATGTTGCAAAGCCAGAACCGCTTTGCGCTGCCGACGTATCATTCGGCCTAAGCTACAAACCTGAAAAAGGGCCGCGACGCTACCAGCGTCGCGGCCCTTTTTCATGTCGTTAACATAAGCCCTGGCGGGCGGCCTCATTCTTTGCCTGCACACGGTTGGTGACATCCAGCTTTCCGTAGATGTTGCGCAGATGAAATTTCACGGTGGCTTCAGAGGTGGCGCGAATCTGGCTGATTTCCCAGACAGTCTTGCCCTCGGAGGCCCATCGCAGGATTTCCAGCTCCGTGGCAGTCAGGGGCTTGCCGCACAAGCTCAGGCGTTTTCTGATAGCCGTCGGTACAATAACCAACGGGCGATACGTCTCCTCGGGGCCACTCATTGTTCTCTCCTTTATGTCTGCTGATGCGCTGCCACCTTTCGGATTCCTCCTATTGACAGATGGCATAAACATTGGCGCTGAACAGAGAGTTACATAACGAGTGGAGTCAAAGCGCACAGCACAGAACAAACAGCTTTGCCCTACAAATAATTAAGTTTCTTCCCACAGCAACTTCCAACTTGCCAGGGTTGAACATTCAACTATTTATGCTTAGTCATCCAGCCCTGGAAAACGCGCGGCAATCTCATTGCCCGTAAACGAGGGCACACTGCCTTGGGCCGTGTTGAACAAGCGCAGTGTCACACAGTGCGGGTTTTCGCCCATGTCGAACCAGTGCGGCACACCGGCAGGGATGATCAGCAAGTCATTCTTCTCACAGCGCAAGCTGTACACGTAGTCGCCTATGTGCAGCGTAAACAGCGCCTGGCCTGCGATGAAGAAACGCACCTCGTCTTCACTGTAGGTACGTTCGGCCAGGAACTGTGCACGTAACTCGTCCTTCTGTGGATGGTCTTGGGTCACGCGCACCACTTCCACAGCGGCGTAGCCGAGGGCTTTGATCTGAGCCTGGTAGGCGGCAATCATTTGAGCATCCGTGGCGCCCTTTTCTATTGGGCTGGGCTGCCAGCGTTCGAACCGTACACCGTGCTCGGCCAGGGTCGACTGGATGTCGTCGGCATGGGTCAACACTTTGTTTGGGGTGTCCGGGGTGGCGATGGAGTAGACGGCTACATAGCTCATTGCACGGTTCCTTGGTTCGGCTCTTGCAATCGAAGGCCAATGATAATGGCGGCGGCCAGCGCCGCGAGGCTGGCGATACTGAACGTGAAGGTTGGCCCCAGCAGGTTCCAGCTGTAGCCGGAATACAAGGCGCCGAGCGCGCCGCCGGTGCCGGCCAGCGCCGCATAAAGGGCCTGGCCCTGGCCTTGCTGGCGGTCGCCGAAGCTGCGTTGCACAAAGGCAATCGCCGCCGCGTGGAAGCTGCCGAATGTGGCGGCGTGCATCAGTTGCGCCACCAGCAGCAGCCAGAAAACCTCGGCAAATGAACCCAGCAGCCACCAGCGCAGCGCGGCCAGCAGGAAACTGGCGAGCAGCACCCGGCGCACCGAAAAGCGCGCAAAGATACGGCTCATGGCCAGGAACATCAGCACTTCCGCCACCACCCCCAGCGCCCACAGCAGGCCGATCACGCCACGGCTGTAGCCCAAGTGTTCCAGGTGCAGGGTGAGGAAGGTGTAATACGGGCCATGGCTCATTTGCATCAGCGCCACGCAGGCATAAAACGCCAGCACGCCGGGGCTGCGCAATTGCTTGAGGAAACCCTCACCGGCCAAGCGGTTGCCGTGGCTGGCAGGCTGCGCATTCGGTACCCAGAGGCTGGCGCCGATGATGCCGGCCATGATCACCACGACCGCCACCGGGTAAATATCCAGGCTCAGCCAATCGAACAGGCGCCCCATGACCACCACGGTGAGGATGAAACCGATGGAGCCCCACAGACGGATCTGGCTGTAGCGTGAGGTTTGCGTGTGCAGGTGGGCCAGGGTGATGACTTCAAACTGCGGTAGCACCGCGTGCCAGAAGAACGCGTGCAGGGCCATCACCAGCGCCAGCCAGGCGTAGGTCTTGCTGACAAAAATCAGGCAGAAGCTGGCCAGGGTGCACACCGCGCCGAACCGCACGATGGCCAGGCGCCGACCGGTGTAGTCGCCGATCCAGCCCCACAGGTTGGGGGCCACGCAGCGCATCAGCATCGGGATGGCTACCAGTTCGCCGATGCGTGCGCTGGAGAAACCGAGGTGATCGAAGTACAGCGCCAGGAACGGCGCGGTCGCCCCCAGCAGGGCGAAGTAAAAGAGGTAGAAGCTGGAGAGGCGCCAGTATGGGAGGGCTGGGGTCATTTTATGTGGGGCTGCTTCGCAGCCCAGCGCGAGCAAGCTCGCTCGCCACAACAAGCGTGCTTGCCGGAAGCGATCACAGCTGGCCCAACACCGGCGTGGTCACGCGCACATCGGCATTTTGCCCACGGTTACGCAGCAGGTGGTCCATCAGCACGATGGCCATCATGGCTTCGGCAATCGGGGTGGCGCGGATGCCGACGCAGGGATCGTGGCGGCCCTTGGTGATCACGTCCACCGGGTTGCCGTGTACATCGATCGAACGGCCTGGTGTGGTGATGCTCGACGTGGCCTTGAGCGCCAGGTGCGCCACGATCGGCTGGCCGGAAGAAATACCGCCGAGGATGCCGCCCGCGTTGTTGCTGAGGAAACCTTCAGGGGTCAGCTCATCGCGATGCTCGGTACCGCGCTGGGATACGCAGGCGAAACCAGCGCCGATTTCCACGCCTTTCACCGCGTTGATGCTCATCAGTGCGTGGGCCAGTTCGGCGTCGAGGCGGTCGAAGATCGGCTCGCCCAGGCCCGGCTTCACGCCCTCGGCCACTACAGTGATCTTCGCGCCGACCGAGTCCTGGTCGCGGCGCAACTGGTCCATGTAGGCTTCCAGTTCCGGCACCTTGTCCGGGTCGGGGCAGAAGAAGGCGTTGTCTTCGACGCTGTCCCAGGTCTTGAACGGGATTTCAATCGGGCCCAACTGGCTCATGTAGCCACGGATGACGATGCCCTGGGTGGCCAGGTATTTCTTGGCGATGGCACCGGCCGCCACGCGCATGGCGGTTTCGCGCGCCGAGCTGCGGCCACCGCCACGGTAGTCGCGTTCGCCGTATTTGTGGTGGTAGGTGTAGTCGGCGTGGGCCGGGCGGAACAGGTCCTTGATCGCCGAGTAGTCCTTGGACTTCTGGTCGGTGTTGCGAATCAGCAGGCCAATGGCGCAGCCCGTGGTGCGGCCTTCGAACACGCCGGAGAGGATTTCGACTTCGTCCGGTTCCTGGCGCTGGGTGGTGTGGCGGCTGGTGCCGGGCTTGCGGCGGTCGAGGTCGCGCTGCAGGTCGTCCAGGCTCAGCTCAAGGCCTGGCGGGCAGCCGTCGACAATGGCGACCAACGCCGGGCCATGGCTTTCGCCCGCGGTGGTGACAGTGAACAGCTTGCCGAAGGTATTGCCGGACATGCAGGGCGCTCCGTGAAATCAGTTGAATCAAGTCAACCGTAATAACTTAAGGCGGCCAGTATACGCAGGCTAACCGACTAGTTCATCCTCGAAACCTTACCGGTAGACGTTGGTCCAACCGGCACCTCTCCAATGATGGCGCTATGATGCTGCGAGCTCTGCTGTTCACCCTCACCCTGTTTACCGCCGTGGCCCAGGCCGCCTCCCCTGTAGTGCTGCAACGCCCGATCAGCCTGGACACCGGCAGCGGCCAACTCTTTGGCTCGTTGCTGTTGCCGCAATCGGATAAACCGGTGCCGGTGGTGCTGATCATCGCCGGTTCCGGCCCCACCGACCGCAACGGCAACAGCGCCGACGGCGCGCGCAATGATAGCCTCAAGCGCCTGGCCTGGGTGCTGGCCCGGCATAACATCGCCAGCGTGCGCTACGACAAGCGCGGCGTGGCCGCGAGCCTGGCGGCCACGCCAGACGAGCGCAACCTGACCCTGGAGGCCTATGTGGCCGACGCCGTGGCCTGGGGCAAGTTGCTCAAGGCCGACAAGCGCATGGGCCCGCTGATTGTGCTGGGCCACAGTGAGGGCGCGCTGGTCGCCGCCCTCGCCGCGCCGCAACTTGAACCGGCCGGAGTCATTTCCTTGTCTGGCAGCGCCCGCCCGGTGGACCAGGTGATCCGTCAGCAACTGGCCGATCACTTGCCCCCTGCCCTGTTGCTGCGCAGTAATGAAATCCTCGATCACCTCAAGGCCGGCCAGGTGGACGCCGATGTGCCGCGCCCGCTGGAGGGCATTTTCCGACCCAGCGTGCAGCCGTATCTGATCAGCCTGTTCCGCGCCGATCCGTCGGCCGCTTTTGCCCGCCTGGACATGCCGGCGCTGATTATCCAGGGCACCAACGATATCCAGGTTGGCGTAGGCGATGCCCGACAACTGAAGCAGGCCAAGCCCGACGCGCAGTTGACGGTGATCGAAGGTATGAACCACGTGATGCGCATCGTGCCCAATAACGTGAAGCAGCAACTGGCCTCCTACAACGACCCGAAACTACCGCTGGCTGCGGAGCTGGGCCAACGTATCGTCAGCTTTATCGAAGGACTTCAACCCCGTTAAGAGGCAATTGGCCTCCAGTCCTGGAAAAAACGGCCGATAAGTCCAGAGTCGACAGTAAAAAGACTGTCGGCTCGCAGGGCTTGGACAGGATCGCGCCGCATGACAACCACCGAAACAACACCCGAATCTACCGCCGAGACCCCGGCCGCAACCGAGGCTAGCGCAGCAGCGGCACTGCCGTGGGCCGACGTTCACGCCGAACATTTCAAGATGCTGCGCCTGGCCCCACTGGCCACCGACCGCGCCACCGGCGCACGGCCATTGCGCTTTGTGCAGTTCGGCTATGCCGAACGCCATGACAAACACCACAGCCTGTTGCGCATGATCATCCAGCTACCGGGCCAGCGCGTACGGCGCGAGCAGAACCACCTGGATATCTGGGTCGATCACGATAAACACCGCGTGCACTTTGGCCCCGGCAACAGCCTGGAAATCGAGCCGGCCAACCGCGGTCTCGGGCGCTTCCTGGTGGCCCAAGGCGCTGCGTGGGCGAAGAAGAAGTGGTCACACTACCGCGTCGACGGCGTGGACCTGGCCAACAAGGACGCCCTCAACGAAGCCACGCGCTTGCGCCGCGATCACTTCCTGCGTATCCAGGGTTTCGATGTGGCCTACGCCGATGTGCAGCACCTCAAAGGCAATGTGCAACCGGGCAAGGTCAGCGACGTGCTGGACAGCTGGAATACCGAGAAAGTGCAGTTCGTGGAGATCCTGGAAGCCGCGCAAATGCTGCAACAGGCCGAGCAGAACCTGGCGGAGCAGGAAGTGAAGCTGCGCAAGGAAGAGGAAAAAGTCACCAAGTTCAAGCGAGAAGACAGCGGGCTGCGCTTTACCATCACCTGCCTGGTGGCGTTTACGGTGTTTCAGGCGGGGTTGTTGATCTGGATTGCCACACACCGTTAACAGGCTGAAATACAACCAGGCATGTGGGAGCTGGCTTGCCTGCTCCCACAGTAGACCGCGCCCGGCCATACACTCCACGATGCGAAGCGAGTCGCTCTTGATCTGCTTTTGATCTCAGGCGCCCCGTTAAACCACGCTGGCCGGAATTCGACAGGGATTTGGGGGGTAAACCGGCAGGGATGCCGGTTTAGCCGCCCCGCGCCATGGATGGCGCGTGGCGGCGGCCCCCCAAATCACTGGCTAATTACGGGCACACCGAGCCCAAGCGAGGTGCCGAGTGGTGGGGCAAGAGCGTTTTGCTTACTTTGCCGCTTTTGCAAAGTGAGCCGCCGTCAGGGCGGAACCCTAAGTGGCCGTTACCGCAGCAATGGATATACACACAATCCAACTGTGTTGACTGCCAAGCCGCCTTCGCGAGCAAGCCCGCTCCCACAGTTGGATTGTGGGGTGTCAGGTAGATAGATGTCGGCTGGCAGGCCGCTATCGCAGGCAAGCCAGCTCCCACATTGACCGCGTTTGTGCAGTTATACCCGCGCGGCAAATACTGCCTGATGCGCACGGCACTGTTCAGCCGTGAGCATGAACACCCCATGCCCACCGCGCTTGAAGTCCAGCCAGGCAAAGTCCACTTCCGGGTACAGCGCCTCGACATGCACCTGGCTGTTGCCCACTTCGACAATCAGCAAGCCCTTCTCGGTCAGATGGTCCGCCGCTTCAGCCAGCATCCGGCGTACCAGATTCAGGCCGTCGTCACCGCAGGCCAGGCCCAGTTCCGGTTCGTGTTGGTATTCGTCGGGCATGTCGGCGAAATCTTCGGCATCCACGTAGGGCGGGTTCGACACAATGAGGTCGAAACGCTGGCCGGGCAAACCGTCAAAACCATCGCCCTGCACGGTGTAGACGCGCTCGTCGACGCCATGGCGCTCGATGTTCTGGTTCGCTACTTCCAGGGCTTCGAAGGACAAGTCTCCCAGCACCACTTCGGCCTCGGGGAATTCGTAGGCACAGGCGATGCCGATGCAGCCGGAGCCGGTGCACAAATCGAGGATACGTGCCGGCGGCTGGGCCAGCCAGGGTTCAAAGCGGTCTTCAATCAGCTCGCCTATGGGTGAGCGCGGAATCAGTACGCGCTCATCGACGATAAACGACATGCCGCAAAACCAGGCTTCGTTCAACAGGTATGCGGTAGGGACACGCTCATGGATACGGCGATGCAGCAAGCGCTGCACGTGGGAGATTTCCTCTTCTTCCAGGTTGCAATCCAGATAGCTGTCGGCGATTTCCCACGGCAGGTGCAAGGCGCCCAACACTAATTGCCGGGCTTCGTCCCAGGCATTGTCGGTGCCATGGCCAAAAAACAGGTCTTCCCCATGGAAACGGCTGACAGCCCAACGGATATGGTCGCGCAAGGTGCGCAGGCGGGAAGTGATCACGGGGCAAGCTCCTGGAAAAAACGACTGGCGATTCTAACAGCCTTCACCTGTACCGACGATGTACGAAACACCTGGCACCGTACGTCGGATTTCATCCAATTTGCCCGCATTGTGTTAAACAGGCCTGCCTCTTGACATGGCTGCACGCCAGCAACGGCGTACCTTACGATAGTAGCGATTCACAGAAGCGCTCAGCCAGTGGACAATGTCGCAAAAGCCCCACTCACAGGAGCCCCAGAATGTCCGTTCCAAAGACGATGTTTCAACTCAGCGGTCGCGGTTACGCAGCAGCCAACCTCAATCATGCGACCCTGGTGATCATCGACGCCCAGAAAGAATACCTCAGCGGCCCGCTCGCCCTCTCGGGCATGGACGCGGCGGTGCAGAACATCAAGCAACTCGTGACAGCAGCGCGCAGTGCCGGGCGCCCGATTGTGCACGTGCGCCACCTGGGCACCGTGGGCGGCCTGTTTGACCCCCAGGGCGAGCGCGGCGAATTCATTCCGGGCCTTGAGCCTGAGGGTGACGAAACCATCATCGGCAAACTGCTGCCCAGCGCCTTCCATGGCACCGGCCTGGAAAAACACCTGCAAGACCTCGGCTCCCTGGACCTGATCGTCTGCGGTTTCATGAGCCACTCCAGCGTCAGCACCACCGTGCGCGCGGCCAAGAACCTGGGCTTTCGCTGCACCCTGGTGGAAGACGCCTGCGCCACCCGCGACCTGCCGTACAAAGGTGGCATCCTGAGCGCCGAGCACGTGCAGCAAACTGAAATGGCCATCATGGCCGACAACTTCGCCACCCTGGCGCTGGCCAAAGATCTGATCTGATCCTGCTGGCGGTGAGCGGCGTGTTTATTGCTCCGCTCATCCGCAAAGCCCTTTCATTTGGCGCATTTACCCCTCCCCCCGGAACAACCTGTGTATCTTCCGGTCGAAGGGCCGATACCCTGGAGGAAAGGTCGGAATGAAGATATCCGATGGTTTTGATGCTCGTCGCTTGCGCCCCAAGGGCCCGAGCAATTGGCGTCTGCGCCTGGTAGCGTGCATTGCCGCGTTGCTGGCGATAGTAGGCTTGTTGTTGGCGGGCGCTGGTGGCGCCGGCCTGTTTGGGCATTCGCCGGCACTCGGCGAACTGAATGCCAGCCCGGGCGGCTCGGCACTCCTGCTGGGTGTCGGCTTGTTGGTGCTGTGGTTGGGTGTGTGGCTGTGGCGTCGCAGCCGTCGGAAAATGCGCCAACCGTTGTCGTTGAATATCGCCTCTCACCTGATGAAAAAGCACGACTGATGGCGCTTGGATAGCGTTTCCTGCGCCCTGGCCGCCGCGATTTAGGTAAACTGCCCGCCCTTCGCGGAGGCTGACATGCAAGACGACGATTTTTCCCTGTTCAAAAACGAGCTGCGCGGCGTCAAGCCGATCAAGCACGACCGCGCCGACACCGGCAAACCCAAGACTGACCGGGCGCAGATCGCCAAGCTGCGCCAGGCCGCGACCGTGCGCACCGATGCCACCACCGTGGATGGCCTGTCGGACCAGTTCGTGATCGACGTCGGCCCCGAAGATGAGCTGATGTGGGCCCTCGACGGCGTGCAGGAAAGCCAGATGCGCAAGCTCAAGGCCGGCCAGATCCCGTTCGAAGGCAGCCTCGACCTGCACGGCATGACCGTGGAAAAAGCCCGGGAAACCCTCTGGGCCTTCCTGGCCGAAGCGACCAAATTCGAAATTCGCTGCGTGCGCGTTACCCATGGCAAGGCTGTGCGGCTGGACGGCAAGCGGCCGATGATCAAGAGTCACGTCAACACCTGGCTGCGCCAGCATGCCCAAGTGCTCGGTTTTACCTCCTGCCAGGCTCGTCACGGCGGTGCCGGCGCGGTGTATGTGATGCTCAAGCGCACCATGATGGAAGGGCGCGACGAGTAACAAGTGCCATCGTCAGGCTTGCAGCGATGTGTCCGCCACCGTAACCTTGCGCTTTGCGAAAATCCCACAGGTAGTTTCATGTCCCTGGAACAGAATTACACCGCGATTCTCGGCCAACTCGGCGAGGACGTGTCCCGCGAGGGCCTGCTCGACACGCCAAAGCGTGCCGCCAAGGCCATGCAGTACCTCTGCCGCGGCTATGAACAGACACTCGAAGAAGTCACCAACGGTGCCTTGTTCAGCTCTGACAACAGCGAAATGGTGCTGGTCAAGGACATCGAGCTGTACTCGTTGTGCGAGCACCACCTGCTGCCGTTTATCGGCAAGGCTCATGTGGCGTATATCCCGAGCGGCAAGGTGCTGGGCCTGTCAAAGGTCGCGCGCATTGTCGATATGTATGCGCGCCGCCTGCAGATCCAGGAAAACCTCAGCCGCCAGATCGCCGACGCCGTGTTGGAAGTCACAGGCGCCCTGGGCGTGGCCGTGGTGATCGAGGCCAAGCACATGTGCATGATGATGCGCGGTGTCGAGAAACAGAATTCGTCGATGATCACCTCGGTGATGCTGGGTGAGTTCCGCGAGAACGCGGCCACCCGCAGCGAATTTCTCAGCCTGATCAAGTAACCGGCCAGGCAGGAAAAAACCGGCGTTCATCGCCGGTTTTTTTTCGCCTGCAGAAATCAGGTAAGCTGCGCCCCCTCAGTCATGGGCAAGAGGTTTCAGCCATGTTCGTCAAAGCACTTCGAGTGGGCCTCGGCCACGTCATCATCGCGGGCGACTTTCTTACCCGCCCACGCAAAAAACAACGCCCTGCCGAGCAACAGGCCAAGGTCAATGCTGCCGCCAAGGACCTGACCCTGTATCAGTTCCACGCCTGCCCATTCTGCGTGAAGACCCGCCGCACCCTGCACCGCCTGAATGTGCCGGTGGCCTTGAAGGACGCGAAGAACAACGAACAGGACCGCCAGACCCTGCTGGAGCAAGGCGGCAAGATCAAAGTGCCGTGCCTGCGCATCGAAGAGAACGGTCAGACTACCTGGATGTATGACTCCAAGGTGATCATCGAGTATCTGGACAAGCGCTTCGCTGCGATCTGAAGCACACGGCGATCAATGTAGGAGCGAGCTTGCTCGCGAAAAACTCACAGGCACCGCGTTTATTCAGGCCGCCCGCGTTATCGTTGACGTTTTTCGCGAGCAAGCTCGCTCCTACAGAAATCAGGTGGGTATTGTCAGGTCGAGATCCAGCAATGCCGAACCCAGGCACTTGCCGTGGGCGTCCAGGGCCAGCGAGCGGGTTACGCCGCCGCGCAGGATTCCCGGCAGGACGAAGTTCAGCGCCTGCACGTTCGGCAACTCATGGCGCTGAACCGGTGCCGCATCGGGATCGCGTAAATCGGCAAAGAACTCGGCCACGCGCTCAGCCGTCAGTTGTTCACACAGCAACGGATAATCCTCGGCGCGATAGGCAATGATCGAGATGTTCGACGTATCGCCCTTATCCCCGGTGCGGGAATGGGCCAGCGTGTGCAGTTTCATTCTTCAATCCTCGGTTTGACCGCTTCACGGGGCAACAGCAACGACGCCACCGCCACCACTTGACGCACGCCCTTGCTCGCCCCGCCGCCGCCGGCCGGGCCGTTGGTGTAGAGGGTCTCCACTTCATTACCGATCCGCACCGCTTCGCCGCGCTCTTCACAACGGGCGGCGACCCGCAGGCGCACCTCCCAAGGCTCGACGTTGCTGCGTGGGCCGTGCAGTGAATCCATGCCGATCAACTCGGCGCGCAGGTCCTGCATCTTTACGCCGATCAACGCGAGACGCTTGAGTACCACGTCCCGCGCCAACTCAGCCCGTGCGACAGCACCGGGACCGCCGTAGGACATCTGCCCCTCACCGATCCAACCGTCCAGATAACCGACGCTGACCTTCAGTTGATCAGGCCGGGCACGCCCGCTCGCCCCCCCAGCGCGCACCCGGTCCACGCCCTCCTCGACAAACCCCACCTGGGAAAAGTCGGCCGTCACATCCGGGGTCAAGTAGGCTGCCGGGTCGTGAACTTCATAAATCAGTTGTTCTGCGCAGGTCGCGCGGCTGACCCGCCCACCGGAGCCTGCCACCTTGGTGATCACTGCATTGCCGTCGGCGTCGACCTCGGCCAGGGGAAAGCCCAGGCGTGCCAGATCCTCCACATCCTTGAAGCCGGGATCGGCGAAGTAACCGCCACTGACCTGCCCTGCGCACTCCAGTAAATGCCCGACCAACGTGCCCCGGCCCAACCGCTGCCAATCATCGAAGGCCCAGCCGAACTCAAACATCTGCGGCGCCAGAAACAGCGAAGGGTCGGCCACGCGCCCGGTGATCACCACATCGGCGTCGGCGCGCAACGCTTCAATAATGCCCTCCACACCCAAGTAGGCATTCGCGGAAATCAGCCGCTCGCCCAGCGCCCCCACGGTCTGGCCGTTATCCAGCAACTGCCCGGCAGGCAAGGCGTGCAGTACGTCATCGCCGACCACGGCCACGACCTTGAGGCCCAGGCCCAGCTCGCCCGCAATACGCCGTACCTCCCTGGCCGCCGCCAGCGGGTTGGCCGCGCCCATATTGGTGATCACTCGCAGGCGTCGACGCCCCGCCCGCTGCCCCACAAAGGGCAAGACACGGCGCATGCGCTCAGCGAGCAGCGGGTCATAACCGCTCTGCGGGTCGCTGATACGCGCCTGTTGCGCCAGGGCGATGGTGCGTTCGGCCAGGCATTCGAAGACCAGGTAATCCAGGTCGCCGTGTTCGGCCAGTTCCACGGCAGGTTCTATACGGTCGCCGGAGTAGCCGGCGCCGGAGCCGATGCGCAAGGTATTCATCTCAAATCACTCCCAGAAGCAACGCCGTCAGGGTCATCAACACCGAGGCGGCAAACAGGAAAGGAATGGTGAAGCGCTGGTGATCGGCCAGTTCGATCTTGCACAGGCCCACCAACAGGAAGGTCGCAGGGGTCAGCGGGCTGACCGGGAAACCGGTGGTGTGCACGCCCAGCAGCGAAGCCTGGGCCACCTGCAGCGGGTCGACGCCCAGGGCCTTGCCGACTTCGGCGATCACCGGCATCACGCCGAAATAGTAGGAATCGGGGTCAAACAACATGCTCAGGGGCATGGACAAGAAGCCCACGACGGCCGGGATCAACTTGCCGTGGCCCGCCGGAATCTGCGCCACCGCGACTTCGGCGATGGCCTTGAGCATGCCGGTGCCTTGCATGATGCCGGTAAATACCCCGGCGGCGAGCAGGATACTGGCCATGGTCAGGGCGGTTTTCGCATGGGCGTCGATGCGCGCACGCTGGGCGTCCACGTTGGGGTAGTTGATGCACAGCGCAACCACGGTGCCGAGCATGAACATCACCACCGGGTCGACCCAGCCGGCGATCATCACCACCATCACCAGCACGGTCAGCACCAGGTTGACCCAGAACAAGCGTGGACGGCGCAGCTTGATGTCGTCATCGCTGAGCACTCGTTGCGGCACCGCCTCCACGCTGGAACCCGCGCCCAGGCCCAGGCGCTTTTCTTCGCGATGGCCCAGCCACCAGGCGCAAGCGAAGACAAAGATCAGCCCGACGATCTGCACCGGGATCAATGGCTGGAACAGGTCGGCCACCGGCACATGCAGCGCCGCCGACGAGCGCAGCACCGGGCCGGTCCAGGGCAGGAAGTTGACTCCGGCCGCCATCGCACACACGCAGGCGAGGATGCGTTTATCGATGCCGAGGCGCGTATACAGCGGCAGCATCGCTGGCACCGTCACCAGAAAGGTCACCGCCCCTGAGCCGTCCAGATGCACCAGCAACGCCAGAGTCGCGGTACCCACCACAATCCGCGTAGGACGCGTCCCGACCGTGCGCAAGATGCGATCAATGATGGGGTCGAGCATGCCCGCATCGGTCATGATCCCGAAAAACAGGATCGCGAACACAAACATGCCAACCACGGGGGCGACGTTCTTGATACCGGTAATGATGAAAGCGCTGGTCTGCAGGCCAAAGCCACCGAGCAGCGCAGCGATGATCGGCAAGGCGATCAGGGCCACCAGCGGCGAGAGGCGCTTGCTCATGACGGCAGCGAGCAGGCACAGAATGGTGATGACACCCAGGGTTGCGAGCATGGGTTACTCCAGGGCGGCCTGGTTGGCCGGTTATTGTTTTCCCTGGAGTATTGGAATCGCGCTAGGCTTTGTAAATTGCAATATTCAGCCACCGGCGTTCGGAAAAACAAAATGAAGCGACGCTTATGAAAAACAGCATCCAGCACATTCAAGCTTTCCTTGCGGTTGCCCGCACAGGCAGCTTCACCAAGGCGGCTAACGAACTGCATCTGTCGCCGTCGGCCCTCACCGTGCAGGTGCAGCAACTGGAAGACTGGCTCGGCGTCGCCCTGCTCGACCGCAGCCCGCGCCACGTGAGCATTACCGCCGCAGGCCAGGACGCGCGCGGGCCTATGGAAAAACTGCTGTTGGACCTGGACAACATCGTCACCGGCTCCCGCGACCTCGCTGCATTGCGCCGTGGCGTAGTAACCATCGCCGCACTGCCCTCAGTATGCGCTGGCGCGCTGCCCCCGGCCTTGCGCCTGTTTCGCGAACGCTTCGCCGGCATCGAAGTGCGCCTGCATGACCTGGTGGCCCAGCGCATTCACGCAAAGGTTCGCAACGGCGAAGTGGATTTCGGTATCGGCGTGCGCGCCCGCCTGAGCCACGGCCTGGACTTCGTGCCGGTGCTCAATGATCGGCTGTGCGCGTTTGTGCCGTCGGGTCATACGCTCGCCCGCCACCGCCAACTGACTCTGGAACAACTGGCAGACCAGCCGATCATCCTGACCGGGCGCGACAGCAGTGTGCGCGAGCAAGTGGATACGCTGTTCGATGAGACACGGCTGACGTTGAACGCCGGCATGGAAGCCAACTACATGTCGACCGTATTGGCCCTGGTGCGCCAGGGGTTGGGCATCAGTGTGCTGCCGGAGTCGGCGGCGGATAGCCTGGAGGGTTTGCAGCGGATCAGCATCGACCATCCCGGGGTGAATCGGGAGATCGGCTTGATCAGCCGTAGCGGCATGGGCTTGAGCCCGGCGGCGCAGCGCTGCTTTGAACTGCTCAACAACGCATTACCTGACACGCCGTCGCGCTGAATGTGGGAGCTGGCTTGCCTGCGATAGCATCACCCCGGTGCCACGGATAAACCGAGGCGCCTGCATCGCAGGCAAGCCAGCTCCCACATTGGACCGAGTAAGTCAGTCGAGCATCGGCGCATACCGAGGATGGCTGGCCACCCGCTGCAACCATGCCTGTACACCCGGATAAGCGTCCAGATCAAAGCCGCCCTCTTGGGCCACATGGGTATAGGCATATAACGCCACATCGGCGATGGAGAATTGGTCGCCTACCAGATACGGGGTCAACTGCAGTTGGCGCTCCATTACCTTAAGGGCCTTATAGCCGCCTTTGTGCAGTTTCTTGTATTCCTCCAGGCGATCTTCCGGCAGCCCCAGGTAAAACTGAATAAACCGCGCCACCGCAATGTAGGGCTCATGGCTGTACTGCTCGAAAAACTGCCACTGCAATACCTGGGTACGCAGGCGCGGTTCGGTGGGCAAGAATTCGCTGCCATCGGCGAGGAAGTTAAGGATCGCGTTGGACTCCCACAGGCAGGTGCCGTCTTCGAGCTCCAATACCGGGACCTTGCCATTGGGGTTCTTGGCCAGGAACTCAGGGGTCTGGGTATCGCCCTTGAGGATATCGATATCGACCCACTCATACGGAATGCCCAACAGAGTAAGCATCAATTTGACCTTGTAGCAATTGCCCGACTTGTAATCGCCATAAACCTTGTACATGGGGGCTCCCCTTTTCGCCGCGCTGACCGAATGCTTGCGCCCACAAGGTGCGGGTATCGAGGGCTTGTTTCAAGGCGTCGCGCAGAATAAATCCCCTGGCGTGGGCCTTTCATCCCTTTTCGCCGAGATAATCGAAAACATTATTTGCTTTATTTGTATACAAAAGCATAATTCGCTTCGTGCGAGTTCCTGACCTTTTGGTCAACAAACCCGCCAGTACCTCAAAGCGCTGTTGCCCACTCATGTGACCGGCGCTGGAAATAACAATAAAACGATTGAGGAGTACTCGCTGTGGATAGCCGCAAAACCGAAGCCCCCACGTTGGACCTGGCCGCGCCCCGAGGCGGTTGGTTGGAACGCCTGTTCAAACTGCGCTTGCATGGCACCACAGTGAAGACCGAGCTGATCGCCGGCCTCACCACCTTTATCACCATGGCCTACATCATCTTCGTCAACCCCAATATCATGGCCGATGCCGGTATCGATCACGGCGCGGCCTTCGTCGCCACCTGCATCGCCGCAGCGCTGGGTTGCCTGCTGATGGGCCTGTACGCCAACTGGCCCGTGGGCCTGGCGCCGGGCATGGGCTTGAACGCGTTTTTCACCTACACCGTGGTCGGTACCATGGGCTACACCTGGGAAACCGCCCTCGGCGCGGTGTTTATTTCCGGCGTGCTGTTCATGATTCTGACGCTGTCGCGCATCCGCGAGTGGCTGCTCAACAGCATTCCGGTCAGCCTGCGCCACGCCATGGGCGCCGGTGTCGGCTTGTTCCTCGGCGTGATCGGCCTGAAAACCGCCGGCATCATCGTCGAGAGCCCGGCCACGCTGATAAAACTCGGTTCCCTGCACGAGCCGGCGCCGCTGCTGGCGGCCGTGTGTTTCTTGATGATCGCCATCCTCAGCTATCACCGCGTCTTCGGCGCCATCCTGATCAGCATCATTGCGGTGACGCTGGCCGGCTGGGGCCTGGGCCTGGTGCACTACAACGGCATTCTCGCCACCCCACCGAGCCTGGCACCGACCTGGATGGCAATGGACGTGATGGGTGTGTTCAATGTGAGCATGATCAGCGTGGTATTTGCCTTTCTTTTTGTACACATGTTCGACACTGCCGGTACACTGATGGGCGTTGCGCAACGCGCAGGCCTGGTGAATGCCGATGGCAAGATCGACAACCTGTCTCGCGCCTTGAAGGCTGACAGTGCGTCCAGCGTGTTCGGCGCCATGGTCGGTGTACCGCCTGTGACCAGTTATGTAGAGAGCGCTGCCGGTGTGGCTGCCGGCGGCCGTACGGGGTTGACCGCGGTGACCGTGGGCGTGCTGTTCGTGGCGGCGATGTTCTTCGCACCACTGGCCGGCATGATCCCGGCCTACGCAACGGCCGGCGCGCTGATTTATGTAGCAATGCTGATGATGGCGAGCATGGCCCATATCAATTGGGATGAGGCCACCGACAGCATTCCGGCGATCGTCACCGCGATCATGATGCCACTGACGTTTTCGGTCGCCGACGGCATCGCCCTGGGCTTTATCACCTATGTGGCGTTGAAGGCCGGCACCGGCAAGTACCGCGAAATTTCCATCAGCCTTTGGGTGCTGTGCGCGATCTTTATCGCCAAGTTCGTGTTTTTGTAAAAACAGCAGCAAGTTTTCAGCTACAAGCTACAAGCTTTAACTTGCCGCTTGAAGCTTGTAGCTGACTACTGGAGAAATGAAATGACGACTGATACCTGGCTGCTGTTCAGTGGCGCCGCGCTGGTGGTGATCCTGATCCCAGGCCCGCTGTCCCTGCTGATGATCAGCAACAGCCTCAACTACGGCCTGCGCCGCTCGTACCCGGCGTTTCTGGGTGGCGTGTTCGCCTCGATCTGCCTGTTGAGCGCCTCGGCCCTCGGCCTGGGCGCGCTGTTGCTGGCCTCTGAGCAATTGTTCAGCGCATTGAAGATCGTCGGCGCACTGTACCTGTTCTACCTTGCCTGGCAGAGCTGGCAGCAGTCGCGCCAGCCAAGCCAGGGAGCAGTGGTACCGCAAACACCCACTGTGCCGCGCTTTCGCGCCTTGTTTGGCCGCGCATTTGTGCTGGGTGCCAGCAACCCCAAGGACATTCTGTTTTTCGCCGCCTTCCTGCCGCAATTTCTCAGCGCCCAGCAGGCCTTTTTACCGCAACTGCTGATCATGATCGCCACCTGGACGGTGCTCGACCTGCTGTGCAAGCTGGCTTATGGCCTCGGCGCCCATGGCGCAGCGCGGTACTTGCGATCAGGCGCTGGCCAGAGCTGGTTCAACCGAGTCAGTGCGGCCTTGTTTGGCGGTGCAGGTGCAGCGGCACTCCTCAACGCTAGGGCTTCAATTTGACGAAGTAAACGGTTGGATTGAGGTTTCCCTTGGTGGCCCATTGGATGCCAGCCACAATCCGCACCAAGCGCTGTTCTTTCATCGCGCGGTGGACCGCCATTAATAGAAGAGAGTCGGGGTGTGCGTTGATTGCTACCCGAATCCACTTGTCCGTAAGTTTCGTTCTCACGGTCATTCGCCCATGTTCAAGCCATTGGTAGGCCACGTAATAAATTTTGTTCGAATGGGGATGAGTCACGACTGATTCGGTATTGGGCTCTCCGGCACGCCCCCCACGACGCCGAACTGACAAGTCCTGAACGGTGAAACCCTGCTGCTCCAGCACGGTCCTGACTGCAGCGCGCTCGGCATCGAGCCGCTGCGTCCTGACCGGCGTGACACCAAATTGGAGATCGGGGTTTAACGGATGAGGCGGTGTGAAATCAACACGCGTGAAGCCAGGCGCCTTGCCTTCATAACCGACATATAAATATTCGTTGCGCCTTTCATTAACCCGCAACAGCTGCAGTAGATCGTCCGTCTGGCCACGCCTCCCCTGCACCGACGTCAACCAGTCATCGAGTGTTGCTCGAATGTTCAGCAGATGGCTGGCCGTCGCCAGTTGCGGCGGACCAGACAGCTCAATCAGCCTGGCGACTGCGAATTCTCGGCTTGCGCTTGTCATGGAGGAAAAAGCCGTGTGCACGTAGTACTCCAACGGCCTATCAAACAAAGGCGCATGGAACAGCCATTCGCCCGTAGCGGTACGCGATACCGGAATGGGCTGATCGCTCATCGCAGTACTTGTCCAGCGCTCAATCTGAGTGCGGGCCAATACAACCGACTGCGTATCCCGGGTAACAAACGCAATATCGGTCAACGGCGCCTGATCACCGCTGTCGAGTAGCCTGTAATACCCAACTCCCGATCCGCCCGCCTGCGTGTCATACCTGGCCCCCACATAGATGGCATTGTAAAAGGCTCCTGGGGTAGCTAACTGAACATGGTAGACGCCGGGTATCGCTGAATCCGACAGCTGGGTTGCCTGAACTTGAACACGCCAATCAAACCAGTGGGTCGCTACCATGGAAGACTGAACAATGCGGTTTTTTGTAGCTGCACGCACCATCGGTGGGTACCAGTCCCGCAGCGGCTCTACCTGCACGCGCCAAGGGTTGAGCACACCCGAACTGGGGCCCGGTTGAGGGGCGTCCGCGCCCAGCAACCACTCTGGGGGCTGATGGATATTCAATACCAGTTCATTTTGCGACTCTTTAAAGCGCACGACTGATTCGGCCTTGCGCTGATACACCGTGTAGAGCTCGCCCCCCTCGGCAAGCAACTGCTGGCCATTCTTCACGTACTGAGTCTTGCTTGCTGGCCTCTTCAACTCAACGGCGCCTTCCAATACGTCGGTTGATTTGAAGCGCGCAAGCAGATGAGTCGGCTTGGTCGACGGTGCCTTCAGGCCTGTGAGAGCGAGTGTGTTGCCTTTATAGCGAGGCAGAGCGCCCCGTGCGACGCGAGCACCCTTGGGGCCTGGGGCGAAGGTAGACAGCCCATCAATAAATGCAAAGAGCGTCAAAGCCACCACATCTACCGCGTCATGACCAGAACCGCTCAAATGATAGCGCCGCGCCGCCAGCAGCATCTCATACAAGCTGATGCCCACCCCTAGCACTGGAATAAATGCCAGTAACCCACGAATCGTGGCCTCGAACTGTTCTCTCAGGCGTCGCTCACGGTACTCCTCCATTCCCTGGGAGGAATTGGAGCGGGCCTGCGTACGCCGTTGCAGCTCGAACATCCGGGCATGGGCCAGCAGCGCCGTGGGATTGGAATAGGAGGTGGCCACAACCTCCAACCAACGTTCTGGTTGCAGCGCAATCTGCTCCTTGATTTGCGCTTCGACAGCTTCAAGCCCGGCCGCCGGGACTTTATGCTTGAGCAGGAAAAATTCAACGAGAACAGCCACCAAGCGTACCCCGCCGGGTGGAAGCTGCTCGGAGTAAGGCAGCCTGGGCTCTACCCCGAGGCTTTCGTCGGGATAATCTTGCACCGCTTGATACTCCCAGCCGGGAGCCACCAGGCGCGCCACCTCTTTCAGGTTGGCAGGTAATGCGCCCAACAGATTCAGGGCTTGCTCGGCCTCGGCCAAACTGGGGTACCCGACCAGCACCCGACTTGCCACTGCCGTGGGCCAGTACACCACGCATTTCCCCGTGGGCTTGTCATGAATCACCAGTATTCCTGCGATGTGGCGATCATATTCCAGGGTAACGCCCACCAGGCGCAGGACAGCCAGTTGCACGTCAAACTCGTCGTTTTTCAAATCGCCCGCCTTGCGCGCGGCCATGGCGAAGGTAAACAGGCGCTGGCCCCAATCCTTCAAGCCTTGTCGTACCGCCGAGTACAACTGCATCTCGGCGCGCTGTTTAAAGCCTCGATCAATCAGCGCCTGAGCTAACCCGAAGGACGAGCCAGGGCTCGGATAAAAAGCCCTACGGATCTGCTTGTCGTATTCGCCCCCCACATCCAGCGATGCGATCATTTTGATCAGGTAGCTCACACTCAAGCGTTCTTTCCAGGTCGGGTCCAGCCAGCGCGCACGGTTCAAGCGCCAGCGAGTCCAGGGTGCCTCAGGGTCGAGGTTGTGCAACGCCAATTGCAGCATGCTGAAGGTGGTACGTTCCTTACTGACCACCGTTTTAATCTGGCGATCACCCACCGCCCCCTGGCTCGTCCAGCCCTCGTAGTGAGTGCTGACATCATCGGGCATGTCGAACAGGGGGGTCTCGATATCCAATTGCGGGTAGAAACCGTCCTCGGTCAATTTGGCAATCAGGGCTTTGCGAGCAAAGGGCTCCAAGTCAGGCAAGTCCTGCCAGAGCTTGGTTTCCAGTGCAAAAATACTGACCAGATAGCGGCGTAACAAACGCTTATAGTGTTTGCGCTGAGCCGGCGATGCGATACCGAGCCACGGAGGAAGTTTTTTCGCTTGAGTAGCTGCCGCCTGTAACAAGTCGACGTTGGCCAAGGCCAGCGTCCGAGCATCATTGTCAGGTACTTGCAGACACTCGAACAGATCCCGAGCCAGCAGCATCCGGCTCAACTGCGGATCACTCACCTCGCTGAACAGCCTCTCTCCCTTATCAATACGCTTGTTCAGCGCGATGTGGTGTTGCGCCTGTTTGATGAACAGGTCTTTGAGCACGTAACGCTCGATAGCGATGTAGCTCACCACCAGTGGAGCCGCCTCAGGCAGCAAACTGATCGCTGTGCGCAATGCCTCGCGCCGGTGGCGCTCGACGCAGCGCCATAACACCGAGCTATCGCGGCTTTTCAGGCTGGCTTGCAGGCCCGTGACAAAGGCGTTCAAGCTATCGAACGCCACCAGCCCGCCATGCTGGCCCATCACACATAACACTACGGGGTGAAGGGCTGCCGGCTGAGTCCGGGCCGCTTGGGTGGTTACCACGACTGCGCCCAGCAATGAGTACGATTTTGTTGCCTCGCAACCCACCGATACTTGCAGTACGCAGCTGTCCGTGGCATTGGCCCCGGGAACCCATGCTTCATTCAACACGGCATCCAGACAATCCAGATGGGCGCGACTCATCAGGCTCAAACGGTGCTGCATCTGCGCCTCCCCCAGCAAGGCGCCGCGCTGTGCTTGCGCTACTAACGAACCACGGCTGCGTGAACCCTCGGGTTGTTCCAGCCAATAAGCTTTCTGAAACACGCGCTCAAGCGGGCCTTGCGACCACTTGCGCGCCACCGCTACTTGGTCCTGCCACTGGCGTTCAAGGCTCAAAAACTCTTGATAGGCCGTGCTGGCGATCCCCACATCCGTGTTGTCCAGCAACCCCATCAATTTTTTTTCGTAACGCTTGAGCTGTGCTTCCTGGGTTTTGAACGCGAGGTCCGGCGTCAGGCGCCCAAGTACAATTTCGTCGCTGCGGCGCTTGTAATCCCACTCCAACAAGGAATCCAGGGTACGGCCCAAACGAGTGAACGCCACCAGGCGCAGACGCCCTTTTTGGATAAACCTGAGAAAGCGTTGGGTACCGGCTATAGCCGGCTGGCCCGCGTCCTGAATGCCCATCACGCCATGATTGATCGATAAGGCACACGCCAGCTCATTATCCCACTGCCCGTCCAGCAATTCGCTCGCACTGGTTCGCAACGCGTCCCCATGTTGCCGGACGAATGTTATGGGTGTTGCGCCTATGGTGTTACACGCCTCATGCCGACGACGCAGCGGCAGGCATTGCCATAAAACACTGCTCAAGGGGCCGTTGACCAATAGCGGCAAATCACACTGCAACTGGTTGAAGGAATCGAACTCATAGAATTCGCGGAACAGACCGGGCAGATAAATCACCTGGGGCGTCGCCCCAACGACGCCATCACGATAAATATGCATCGCCCCCGGGATCGGCACCATCGCCCGATTAGTCCCGGGCCACATGATGTGGCTCACCTGAATCGCAGCCCATTCCCCGCCGGCCTGCTGGCGCAAGCCGCCGTCAGGTATTTGCAGCAGTTTGCTTAGCATGTCATAGCCGCTGTCTGTCAGTTGAGACGTGCGATGGGCCAAAAACGCATTCTCGGCGAACAACGATGTGCGCAATTGCACCCAGCGCTCTCGACGCGTCAGCCAGGAACCGTAGGCCAGCTGCTGCCAGTACTCGGTTACCGCGCGCTCTAATAGAGCGAGCAGCGCCAAGTCCTTGACTCGAACCAACGCTTGCCTGGCGGTAAACGCTAGACGTTTGGTCGGCTCATCCTTGAGGCTCAATGAGGTGAACTGGTTGATATTGAGCGGCACATTGGGCTGGACCAGCAACGCCAGGGCCCGCTCGGTCAAGCTGTTGACCTTGCGCGCGGGAGCCGGGGGCAGAGGTTCGGTGAACAGCAGGGTGTCAGGGTCGAGGGAGAGGGCTTCGCGCAATGCGCCACGAATGACCCCCAGTATCCTCGGTGCGCGTCCAATCAGGCCGCTGAGGGCTTTGGCCGATTCGCGCCCTCTGACCTGAGCCTGGTGGATCTGGTTGATTTCATGGCTGGGGTGCGCGACCGCATTGAGCCGACGGGCCAGCAACACGCGAATGGCCTCGTCACGCTCCAGGGAAGAGGTGTGTGGGTCATCGAAATCAAGCTTGTCGGCCCAGGCCGTGGTGTCGGTGCTCATAGCGTCTATTCCGTACAGAAAAACCGAGACTAGGCACCCTTGCCGCCCAGGGTGCGTTACATACTTGAGCAGCCAATCCACAAACCACGGGCAAAAAAAAGCCCGCAGTGTGCGCGGGCGAAACCAACGAAGAGCATTTGGGGGTGTGAAGCGAGGTGACGACTCAGCTACCGCGATAAGTGGAGTAGCTGTAAGGCGAAATCAGCAGGGGCACATGGTAATGGTCCTGTTCGGCACTGATGCCAAAGCGCAGTACCACCACGTCCAGAAAAGCCGGCTCGGGCAGTTGCACGCCACGGGCGCGGTAGTAATCACCGGCGCTGAACTGCAGTTGGTACACACCACTGCGGTAGTCGTCGCCTTGCAGCAGCGGTGCGTCGCAACGGCCGTCGCTGTTGGTGGTGGCGGTGGCAACCAGTTCCAGCTGCGCGCCTTCGACGCGGTAGAGCTCAACCTTGATGGCGCTGCCGGGGCAGCCGTGCGCGGCGTCCAAAACGTGTGTGGTCAAACGTCCCATGGCTTGTATGCGCCTCCCGAAGTCAGTCATAGAGAAACCCGCACTCTTTCAGGGCAGTGAAAAAGCCGGCGATAGCTGATTAAGACATTTTCAAAGAAAATTGTACACAATAAATTTCACAGCGCTTCAACCCCCTGTAGGCGCGAGCTTGCTCGCGAAAAACGCCAACGATAATGCGGGCTCTCAGGATGAAAAGTGGCGCCCTCAGGTTATTCGCGAGCAAGCTCGCTCCTACAGTGGGCTTTTTGATCTTAACCTGACCACTTAGGCAAGTTTCTTGCAGAGGCCCGTAGAGAGCCCGTTCAGAAAAAATGCAGAAATGCAGGCTTACAAAGTTCGCGATAAGTTGTATACAATCACTCATCGCTGTGACGCCACTCAGTCATTCCACTGCCCGGCCGCCACACATTTGCTACCACGAACAAGAAGGAAGACTGCAGTGAGCGCTGACTACCCACGCGACCTGATCGGTTACGGCAGTAACCCTCCTCACCCCCACTGGCCGGGCAAGGCACGCATTGCGCTGTCGTTCGTACTCAACTACGAAGAAGGCGGCGAGCGCAACATTCTGCACGGTGACAAAGAGTCGGAAGCCTTCCTCTCGGAAATGGTCTCGGCCCAGCCGCTGCAAGGCGAGCGCAACATGAGCATGGAGTCGCTGTACGAGTACGGCAGCCGTGCCGGCGTGTGGCGCATCCTCAAGCTGTTCAAAGAATTCGATATCCCGCTGACCATCTTCGCCGTGGCCATGGCCGCCCAGCGCCACCCGGATGTGATCCGCGCCATGGTTGCCGCCGGCCACGAGATCTGCAGCCACGGCTACCGCTGGATCGACTACCAGTACATGGACGAGGCCCAGGAGCGCGAGCACATGCTCGAAGCCATCCGCATCCTCACCGAACTCACCGGTGAACGCCCACTGGGCTGGTACACCGGCCGCACCGGCCCCAACACCCGTCGCCTGGTGATGGAGGAAGGCGGCTTTCTGTACGACTGCGACACCTACGACGACGACCTGCCCTACTGGGAACCCAACACCCCCAACGGCAAGCCGCACCTGGTGATCCCCTATACCCTGGACACCAACGACATGCGCTTCACCCAGGTGCAGGGCTTTAACAAGGGCGATGACTTTTTCGAGTACCTCAAGGACGCCTTCGATGTGCTGTATGCCGAAGGTGCCGAGGCGCCGAAGATGCTGTCCATCGGCTTGCATTGCCGCCTGATCGGCCGCCCGGCACGCCTGGCCTCGCTCAAGCGCTTCATTGAATACGTCAAAGGCCACGACCAGGTGTGGTTCACCCGCCGCGTGGACATCGCCCGTCACTGGCACCAAACCCACCCTTTCCCGGGAGCGGCGAAATGACTGCGTTCCAAACCCTGAAACCTTCGACCTTGAGCCGCGACGCCTTCGTCCAGGCCTTCGCCGATATCTACGAACACTCGCCATGGGTGGCCGAAAAGGCCTTCGACCTGGGCCAGGACACGTCGATCGACCAGATCGAAACCCTGCACCAGCGCATGAGCGATATCCTGTTGAGCGCTGATCACGCCTCGCAACTGGCGCTGATCAATGCTCACCCGGACCTGGCAGGCCGTGCGGCCGTCCAGGGCCAACTGACCCAAGCCAGCACCGATGAACAAGCGGGCGCGGGTATTCACCAATGCACGGCCGAAGAGTTTTCTCGCTTCACCGAGCTGAATGAGGCCTACAAAGCCAAGTTCAAGTTTCCCTTCATCATGGCGGTAAAAGGCAGCAACCGGCACCAGATCCTCGCCGCGTTCGAAACGCGCATCCACAACTCGGCAGACACCGAGTTCAAGTGCGCGCTGGACGAGATCAACAAGATCGCGTTGTTCCGCTTACTGACCCTCTAGCAGTCCATCCCCAGCCACTCTATCTAAGGCAGACAAGAAGAATGAAAGCTTACGCCGTACCTTTCGAGAAGTTCGTCAACCTGGCCGACGCCCGCCTGGGCACCAAGATCATCTCGGTGACCGATGACTGGTTCGCTGACGCCAACCGCCTGTTCCAGCCGACCCCGGCCGTGTGGAAGGAGGGCGTTTTCGATGACAACGGCAAGTGGATGGACGGCTGGGAGTCGCGCCGCAAGCGCTTCGAAGGCTACGACAGCGCGGTGATCCGCCTGGGCGTACCGGGTTCGATCAAAGGCGTGGACATCGATACTTCATTCTTCACCGGCAACTTCCCGCCGTCGGCCTCCCTGGAAGCCTGCTTCCTGGCCTCGGGCGAGCCGGATGCCAACACCCAGTGGGTGGAAGTGCTGTCGGCCGTCGAGCTGCAAGGCAACAGCCACCACTACCACGAGATCAACAACGAGCAGGCGTTCAGCCACCTGCGCTTCAACATCTACCCGGATGGCGGCGTAGCCCGTCTGCGTGTGTACGGCGTGCCGTTCCGCGACTGGTCTTCGGTGGGCGACAACGAACAGGTCGACCTGGCCGCCGCGCTCAATGGTGGCCGTGCCCTGGCCTGCTCCGATGAACACTTCGGCCGCATGAGCAACATCCTCAACCCAGGCCGTGGCATCAACATGGGCGACGGCTGGGAAACCGCACGTCGTCGCACACCAGGCAATGACTGGGTAATCGTCGCCCTGGGCCACCCGGGCGAGATCGAGAAAATCGTCGTCGACACCCTGCACTTCAAGGGCAACTACCCGGACACTTGCTCGATCCAGGGCGCCTTCGTAAAAGGCGGCACCGACAGCCAGATCGAAACCCAGTCGCTGTTCTGGCGCGAATTGCTGCCGGCGCAGAAGCTGGAAATGCACGCCGAACACACCTTCGCCGAGCAGATCAAGGCGCTGGGGCCGATTACCCACATCCGCTTGAACGTGTTCCCGGATGGTGGTGTGAGTCGCCTGCGTGTCCTGGGCAAAGTGTCGAAATAAGCGGTGATGCCATCGCAGGCAAGCCAGCTCCCACATTTGAATGTATTCGCAAATCAAAATGTGGGAGCGGGCTTGCCCGCGATAGCAATAGACCAAACAACACAGCATTTGGATAAGAAGACAGCCATGCGCACACTGATGATCGAACCTTTGACCAAAGAAGCCTTCGCCCCCTTCGGAGACGTTATCGAAACCGACGGCAGCGACCACTTCATGATCAACAACGGGTCGACCATGCGCTTTCACAAACTGGCCACGGTCGAAACCGCGAAGCCGCAAGACCACGCCATCATCAGCATTTTCCGCGCCGACGCGCAGGACATGCCGCTGACCGTGTGCATGCTGGAGAGACACCCGCTGGGCAGCCAGGCTTTCATCCCGCTGCTCGGCAACCCCTTTCTGATCGTGGTCGCGCCACTTGGCGATGAACCTGTATCGGGCTTGGTCCGCGCCTTCGTTACCAACGGCAGGCAGGGCATTAATTACCATCGCGGCGTCTGGCACCACCCGGTGCTGACGATCGAAAAGCGGGATGACTTCCTGGTGGTTGATCGCAGTGGCACAGGCAATAACTGCGATGAGCATTTTTTCAAAGAGGATGAGCGGTTGATCCTCGCCCCCCACCAATAAGAGAAGGTCTGATCACCCGACAACAAGGGTGACAGGCGAGAGGTAAAGACTGTGGAAGCACATCTGTTGGAATGGCTGAACCTGAGCGTGCGCTGGGTTCACATGATCACTGGCGTCGCCTGGATCGGCGCTTCTTTCTACTTCGTCTGGCTGGAAAACAACCTCAATCGCGTCAACCCCAAGAGCGGCCTGGCCGGTGACTTGTGGGCGATCCACGGTGGCGGTATCTACCACCTGGAAAAATACAAACTGGCCCCGCCGACCATGCCGGACAACCTGCACTGGTTCAAATGGGAAGCCTATTTCACCTGGATGTCGGGCATTGCGCTGCTGTGCGTGGTGTTCTACCTCAACCCGACGCTGTACCTGCTCGCCCCCGGCAGCAGCCTCAGCGGCACCGAAGGTGTATTGCTGGGCATCGGCTCACTGTTCGCCGGCTGGTTCATCTACTCCTTCCTGTGCGACTCGGCCCTGGGCAAACGCCCTGCCCTGCTTGGTTTGATCCTGTTCGTGTTGTTGATTGCGGCGGCCTACGGCTTCAGCAAGGTGTTCAGCGGCCGCGGTGCGTACCTGCACGTGGGTGCGGTGATCGGCACGATCATGGTGGGTAACGTGTTCCGCATCATCATGCCGGCCCAGCGCGCGCTGGTGGCGGCCATCGCCGAGAACCGCACACCCGACCCGGCGCTGCCGGCCAAAGGCCTGCTGCGCTCACGGCATAACAACTACTTCACCTTGCCGGTGCTGTTCATCATGATCAGCAACCACTTCCCGAGCACCTATGGCAGCCAATACAACTGGCTGATCCTGGCCGGTATCGCGGTGGCGGCGGTGTTGGTGCGCCACTACTTCAATACCCGGCATGACAGCCAGAAGTATGCGTGGACCTTGCCCGTGGGCGCCTTGGCGATGATCAGCCTGGCTTACGTGACCGGGCCAAAACCGGCTGAACCGATTGCCAAGGCTCCGGCGGCCATCGAGTACCAGCCCCTGCCGGAAACCGCCTTGGGCGGTGGCTTGAAACCCGCCGCGCCTGCCGCACCTGCCGCTGAACCGGCGCCGGCCCAGGCCACCACGGACTTCGGCCAGGTGCACCACGTGATCGAGCAACGCTGCACCGTGTGCCACTCGGCCAAGCCCACCAGCCCGCTGTTCAGCACCGCCCCGGCTGGAGTGATGTTCGACACACCGGCACAGATCCAGCAGCAGGCCGCGCGGATTCAAGCGCAGGCCGTGGCCAGCCAGATCATGCCGCTGGGCAACATTACCCAGATGACCCAGCAAGAGCGGGATTTGATTGGCACCTGGATCAACCAGGGGGCGCGCACCAACTGACTGTTTCACACCGTTCCATGTGGGAGCTGGCTTGCCTGCGATAGCGGCAGATCACCAACATTTTCGGTGACTGACACACCGCCATCGCAGGCAAGCCAGCTCCCACAAGGGAAATCAGTGATGGTTTGAAGATTAAGTTCCATCCGGCAATTGAATGCCAAACAACACAAAAATAAAAAGATTCGAGGTGTTGCATGTCCCAGTTAGAAACGCAGACTCCTGCCGCGCCCGCCATGGTGCGGCTGCCCCTCTTGCAACTGATCCTGGTAGGCCTGCAACACGTCTTGCTGATGTACGGCGGTGCCGTCGCCGTGCCTCTGATCATTGGCCAGGCCGCCGGCTTGAGCCGTGAAGAAATCGCCTTTCTGATCAACGCCGACCTACTCGTAGCCGGTATTGCTACCATGGTGCAGTCGTTCGGCATCGGCCCGATGGGGATCCGCATGCCGGTGATGATGGGCGCCAGTTTTGCCGCCGTGGGCAGCATGGTCGCCATGGCCGGCATGCCCGGTATCGGTTTGCAGGGCATCTTCGGCGCGACCATCGCCGCCGGGTTCTTCGGCATGCTCATCGCGCCGTTCATGTCCAAGGTGGTGCGCTTTTTCCCACCGCTGGTGACCGGTACGGTGATCACCGCCATCGGCCTTTCGCTGTTTCCGGTCGCAGTGAACTGGGCCGGCGGGGGCAGCGCCGCCGCTACGTTTGGCTCGCCGGTCTACCTGGCGATTGCCGCCCTGGTACTGGCCACTATCTTGCTGATCAACCGCTTCATGCGCGGCTTCTGGGTGAACATCTCGGTGCTGATCGGCATGGGCCTGGGTTACGCGCTGTGTGGTGTGATCGGCATGGTCGACCTCAGCGGCCTGGCCCAGGCGCCGTGGGTGCAGGTGGTGACGCCGTTGCACTTTGGCATGCCCACGTTCGAGTTGGCGCCGATCCTGTCGATGTGCCTGGTGGTGGTGATCATTTTTGTCGAGTCCACCGGCATGTTCCTGGCCCTGGGCAAGATCACCGGCCAGGAGGTCACGCCCAAGATGCTGCGGCGCGGCCTGCTGTGCGATGCCGGCGCGTCGTTCTTTGCCGGCTTCCTCAATACCTTTACCCACTCCTCTTTCGCCCAGAATATCGGCCTGGTACAGATGACCGGCGTGCGCTGCCGCTCGGTCACGCTCATGGCCGGCGCGTTCTTGATCGTGCTAAGCCTGTTGCCCAAGGCGGCCTATCTGGTGGCGTCGATTCCGCCCGCAGTCCTCGGCGGCGCGGCGATTGCCATGTTCGGGATGGTGGCGGCGACCGGGATCAAGATCCTGCAGGAAGCCGACATCGCTGATCGCCGTAACCAGTTGCTGGTGGCGGTGAGCATCGGCATGGGCCTGATCCCCGTGGTGCGCCCGGAGTTCTTCGCACAGCTGCCGTTGTGGATGAGCCCGATTACCCACAGCGGCATCGCCATGGCGACCCTCAGCGCGCTGTCGCTGAACATTCTGTTCAACATCCTCGGCGGCGCTGAGCGTCCCGAAGTAGCCCATACGCATTGATTCCTTTGTTAGTACAAAAATAACAACATACAGGGAACACCCACATGCACAGCCTTGACGTGGGGCCGGCCATACGCCGCGCCCCATTCTTGCCCCTCGCGCTCTGTTACAGCGCACTTGAGCCCAGGCCTGGGAGCCAGTATTCTCCGCGCCCGCTCGAATCGACTCAAAAAAAAACAGCGAATGTAAAAGCTGACCTCAAGGCCAACTTATCCCGGCCTGATGTTTGCTGCCAAAGTGCGCAAAAGTCCCCTGAATTCGACTGCATCCGTTGCAGCCGACGGGGATTTTTTGGCTTTTTGAACACCTTGGCGCAGCTCTTGCTAAAAGCATCAAAGCTGACCGAACAGACGATTTTTGCAGCGAACCAAAAGGCGCCACACCAGAGCGCCTGCGTAGAAGAAAAACCATAAAACTTTAACTCGGGAGCAACCGAATGAAACCTATGTTCAAAGGCCTGATGCTGGCAGGGTCGCTGTTGGCCGGTGGCCCGGCCATGGCCGGTGACTTGTTGCAATGGCAAAACAACAGCCTGACTTACCTGTGGGGCAAGAGCTTTACCGTCAACCCGCAGATCCAGCAAACCGTCACCTTCGAACATGCCGACGCGTGGAAGTATGGCGACAACTTCTTCTTCCTCGACCGCATCTTTTATAACGGCAAGGAAGACGGCAACGTCGGGCCCAACACTTACTACGGCGAGTTCAGCCCACGCTTGTCGTTTGGCAAGATTTTCAACCAGGACCTGTCATTCGGCCCGATCAAGGATGTATTGCTGGCCTTCACCTACGAGTTCGGCGAAGGCGATAACGAGTCCTACCTGCTGGGCCCGGCATTCGATTTGAACATCCCCGGTTTCGACTACTTCCAGCTGAACTTCTACCAGCGCCAGACCGAAGGCAATCGCCCGGGTGACGGCGTATGGCAGATCACCCCGGTATGGTCGTACACCATTCCCGTGGGCAACTCCGACGTGTTGATCGACGGTTTCATGGACTGGGTGGTGGATAACGACAAGAACGCCCGTGGCACTTACCATGCCAACCTGCACTTCAACCCACAGGTCAAATACGACTTGGGCAAGGCGCTGCATTGGGGCGACAAGCAGTTGTATGTGGGTTTTGAATACGACTACTGGAAGAACAAATACGGGATTGAAGACAGCGGCGCCTTCAAGACGAATCAGGACACGGCAAGCTTCCTGGTCAAGTACCACTTCTGACGGCCCCGTGTAGGAGCGAGCTTGCTCGCGAAAAACTCAAGATCACCGCGCTCATGCTGAATAAACGCGGCGTTCTCAGGTTCTTCGCGAGCAAGCTCGCTCCTACAGAGGTTTACGTCAGGCCGAGGAACCGAGTGATTTCTTCACGCTTGGCCAGCGCATCCTTGCGCCCCAGTTCGATCAACTCGCTGCAATAGCCCGCCTCGAACAACAGATAACTCAAGACCCCCGCGCCGCTGGTCTTGGTTGCCCCCGGCCCACGCAGGAACACACGCAACGCCGCCGGCAACTCCTGGCGATGTCGCGCGGCGATTTCATCGATGGGCTGGCTGGGGGCAATCACCAGCACTTCCACTGGCGCCAGGCCCTGAACCGCCGCATCCGCAGGCACGACGCGGCTGAACTGGTTCAAGCGCTCCAGCAGCTCGATATCGCTTTCCAGGCTGTCAATGAACGTGCTGTTGAGCATGTGCCCGCCGATTTGCGCCAGGGTCGGTTGCTGACCGGTGTAAGTGCGTTGCACCGAAGGCTCGTTGCCCCGTGGGTTGCCACTCACCCCCACCACCAACACGCGACTGGCGCCCAGGTGCAAGGCCGGGCTGATGGGTGCGGACTGGCGCACCGCGCCATCGCCGAAGTACTCCTGGCCAAGCTTGACCGGGGCAAACAGCAGCGGGATCGCCGAACTGGCCAGCAGGTGTTCCACCGTGAACTGGGTGGGCACGCCGATACGCCGATGGCGCAACCAGGCATCGATGGTGCCGCCGCCCTGATAGAAGGTCACCGCTTGCCCGGACTCATAACCAAACGCGGTCACTGCTACCGCCTGCAAATGCTCGCGACGGATCGCTTCGTCGATGCCGTCCAGGTTCAAGCGCTCCTGCAACAGCTCGCGCAGCGGCGAGCTGTTGAGCAACGCCACCGGCACCTGGGCGCCCAGGCCCAGCAGACTGTGGATCAGGAAACGGCTCGCCTGGCGCATCACCCCCGGCCAGTCACTGCGCAGCACCTGATGGCTACGAAAGCCCTGCCAGAAGGCCGTCAGCCGCTGGATAGCGGCCGAAAAATCACTGGCGCCACTGGCCAGGCTCACCGCATTGATCGCGCCGGCCGAGGTGCCGACGATCACCGGAAAAGGATTCGCTGCCCCCACGGGCAGCAACTCGGCAATCGCCGCCAACACCCCCACCTGATACGCCGCGCGCGCCCCGCCGCCGGAAAGAATCAAGCCTGTGACCGGTTCCGCTGGGCGCATTGCGTCATTCCATATGGCAAAAGGGTTGGGGTTATCGACGGCGCTTTTCGTACAATTTGGGCTCACCCGGTGGCCGGCTCTTGAACCGGCGGTGCGTCCACAGGTATTGCTCGGGGCATGCGCGTACTGAGGCTTCGACCCACTGGTTGATGCGCAGGCAGTCGATCTCGTCGGTTTCACCCGGGAAGTCGGTCAGCGGCGGATGGATCACCAGGCGGTACCCGCTACCGTCAGCCAGGCGCTCCTGGGTAAACGGCACCACCAGCGCCTTGCCCAGGCGGGCGAACTTGCTGGTAGCGGTAACGGTCGCGGCCTGGATGCCGAACAGCGGCACGAAGATACTTTGCTTGGCGCCATAGTCCTGGTCTGGCGCGTACCAGATGGCCCGGCCGGCGCGCAGCAGCTTGAGCATGCCGCGCACGTCGTCACGCTCCACGGCCAGGGAATCGAGGTTGTGGCGTTCGCGGCCACGGCGCTGGATAAAGTCGAACAGCGGGTTGCCGTGTTCGCGGTACATGCCGTCAATGGTGTGCTTTTGCCCCAGCAGCGCCGCGCCGATTTCCAGGGTGGTGAAGTGCAGCGCCATGAGGATCACGCCCTTGCCGTCCAACTGCGCCTGCGTGAGGTGCTCCAGCCCTTCGACATGGGCCAGGCGCGCCAGGCGCGGCTTGGGCCACCACCAGCTCATGGCCATTTCAAAGAAGGCGATGCCGGTGGAAGCGAAGTTTTCCTTGAGCAGGCGTTTGCGTTCCTTGGCGGATTTTTCCGGGAAGCACAGCTCGAGGTTGCGTGCCGCGATACGGCGACGATCACCCGCCACGCGGTACATGCCCGCGCCCAGCAGGCGACCAATGGTCAGCAGGGCCCGATACGGCAATTGAGTGACCAGCCACAGCAGGCCGAGCCCCAGCCATAGCAGCCAAAAACGCGGGTGAAGAAATACAGCTCGAAAACGCGGGCGATCCATTACAGATTCCGGTAAAGACAAGGGCCGCGCATTCTACAACGGTTCGACTCGGCTTGCGGCGGGTGAGTGTTCTCGTTATAAGTCTCGACACTTTTCGTGACAAGCCGCTTTCGCCGACCATGAGCCAAACCGAACCGCTAGACCAAGATCCCGTGTTCCAGCTAAAAGGCAGCATGCTCGCCATTACCGTGCTGGAACTGGCCCGCAATGACCTCGACGCCCTGGACCGCCAACTGGCCGCCAAGGTCGCCCTGGCGCCGAACTTCTTCAACAACGCCCCGCTGGTGCTCGCGCTGGACAAGCTGCCAGCCGGCCAGGGCGTGATTGATTTGCCCGGCCTGATGCGCGTTTGCCGTTCCCATGGCCTGCGTACACTGGCCATCCGCGCCAGCCGCATCGAAGACATTGCCGCCGCCATCGCCATTGAACTGCCAGTACTGCCACCGTCCGGCGCCCGCGAGCGTGCGCTGGAACCATCGGTCGGCGAAGAAAAGAAAAAACCGGAAAAACCGCCCGAGCCTACGATCAGGCCTACCAAGATCATCACCTCGCCGGTGCGCGGCGGGCAGCAGATTTACGCCCAGGGCGGCGACCTTGTGGTGGTTTCCTCGGTGAGCCCGGGGGCGGAACTTCTTGCCGATGGCAACATCCATGTATACGGCCCGATGCGCGGACGCGCACTGGCCGGCATCAAGGGTGATACCAAGGCGCGTATTTTTTGCCAGCAGTTGACCGCTGAGCTGGTTTCCATCGCGGGTCAGTACAAGGTTTCCGAAGATTTGCGCCGCGATCCGCTGTGGGGCGCGTCGGTACAGGTCAACCTGTCGGGCGATGTGTTGAACATCATCCGTCTTTAACGGATACTGCCGCATTTTCCAAGCATCTCTAGACTCTGATAGCAAAGCGAAACCGGCAAGACTTGTGTAGGACTTTTTGGAAGTTGGTGTTTTCCATGGAAACCCCGGCTTTTTCCTGCAAAGGCTGTCCGCCTGCGGCGAGTTTCAAGAGATGTTTTTCAGGGACCGAAAGTCCTTTTTCCTTAGGGGTGAAACACCTTGGCCAAGATTCTCGTGGTTACATCCGGCAAGGGTGGTGTGGGTAAGACCACCACCAGCGCCGCTATCGGTACCGGCCTCGCTCTGCGCGGCCACAAGACAGTCATCGTCGACTTCGACGTCGGCCTGCGTAACCTTGACCTGATCATGGGCTGCGAGCGCCGCGTGGTGTACGACTTCGTCAACGTGGTGAACGGCGAAGCCAACCTGCAACAGGCCCTGATCAAGGACAAGCGCCTTGAGAACCTGTACGTGCTGGCCGCCAGCCAGACCCGTGACAAAGACGCGCTGACCAAAGAAGGCGTGGGCAAAGTCCTCGCCGAGCTCAAGGAAACCTTCGAATACGTGGTGTGCGATTCCCCGGCCGGTATCGAAACCGGTGCTCACCTGGCGATGTACTTCGCCGACGAAGCCATCGTGGTGACCAACCCGGAAGTGTCCTCGGTACGTGACTCGGACCGCATGCTCGGCCTGTTGGCCAGCAAGTCCCAGCGCGCCGAGAAAAATGAAGACCCGATCAAGGAGCACCTGCTGCTCACCCGCTACAACCCGGAGCGCGTCAGCAACGGCGAGATGCTCGGTGTTGACGACGTGAAGGAAATCCTCGCCGTGACCCTGCTGGGCGTGATCCCGGAATCCCAGGCCGTCCTGAAGGCATCCAACCAGGGCGTACCGGTGATTCTCGACGACCAGAGCGACGCCGGCCAGGCGTACAGCGATGCCGTGGATCGCTTGCTGGGCAAGACCGTGGAACACCGCTTCCTCGATGTCAAGAAGAAGGGATTCTTCGAGCGTATCTTTGGAGGCAACTAAACAATGAAATTTCTCGACTTCTTTCGCGCCAACAAAAAACCCAGTACCGCATCGGTCGCGAAAGAGCGTCTACAGATCATCGTGGCGCACGAACGCGGCCAACGCAGCACCCCGGACTACCTGCCAGCCTTGCAGAAGGAACTGGTCGAGGTGATCCGCAAGTACGTCAATATCGGCAACGATGACGTGCATGTCGCTCTGGAAAATGACGGCAGCTGCTCGATTCTGGAACTCAATATCACCCTGCCTGATCGTTGATCGAACGGGCGGTCGCCACGGCGGCTCTGCTACCTGGCCCCTGTACTGCTTGTAGGAGCGAGCTTGCTCGCGAAGAACTCAACGGCACCGCGTTCATTCAGGTGAAACGCGGTGCTCTGAGGTTCTTCGCGAGCAAGCTCGCTCCTACAGGGTGAGGGGGCAGTCAGTGGAGCCGCCGTTGGCGTTTGTTACGAGGCTGTTTAATGCCGCTGTCCAATATCCATATCCTGCATCAGGACGACGCTGTCCTGGTGGTGAACAAGCCAACCCTGCTGCTCTCGGTGCCTGGCCGCGCCGATGACAACAAGGACTGCCTGATCACCCGCCTGCAAGAAAACGGCTACCCCGAAGCTCGTATCGTCCATCGCCTGGACTGGGAAACCTCGGGGATCATCCTGCTGGCCCGGGACGCTGATACCCACCGCGAACTGTCCCGCCAGTTTCACGACCGTGAAACAGAAAAGGCCTACACCGCCCTGGCCTGGGGCCAACCGGCACTGGACAGCGGCAGCATCGACCTGCCCCTGCGCTACGACCCGCCGACCAAGCCTCGCCATGTGGTCGACCATGAGTTCGGCAAACATGCGCTGACCTTCTGGAAAGTGCTGGAGCGTTGCGGCGACTGGTGCCGCGTGGAGCTGACACCGATCACCGGGCGCTCGCACCAGTTGCGCGTGCATATGTTGTCCATCGGGCATCCGTTGCTGGGTGATGGCTTGTACGCCCATGAACAAGCCCTGGCCGCCTGGCCGCGCCTGTGCCTGCATGCAAGCATGCTCAGCTTCACCCATCCGCAAAGCCGCGAGCGCCTGCGCTTCGAGTGCCCAGCCCCTTTTTGAAGCACAGACGCTTACCTGTAGGAGCGAGCTTGCTCGCGAAGAACCTGAGAACACCGCGTACAACCTGAATGACTGCGGCGCCGTTGAGTTTTTCGCGAGCAAGCTCGCTCCTACAATGAATCGGCGGGGCCAATACGGTAAACTCCGCGCACTGCTGTCTGGAGCTATTTATGCGCGAAGCGTTGAATCAAGGCCTGATCGACTTCCTCAAGGCCTCCCCTACTCCTTTTCATGCCACTGCTGCCCTGGCCCAGCGCCTGGAAGCGGCCGGTTACCAGCGTCTCGACGAGCGCGACACCTGGGCCACCGAGGCCAACGGTCGCTACTACGTGACCCGCAACGACTCCTCGATCATCGCCTTCAAGCTCGGCCGCCAATCGCCGCTGCAAGAGGGTATCCGCATGGTCGGCGCCCATACCGACAGCCCATGCCTGCGGGTCAAGCCCCAGCCGGAGCTGCAACGCCAGGGCTTCTGGCAACTGGGTGTGGAAGTCTACGGCGGCGCGCTGCTGGCACCCTGGTTCGACCGCGACCTGTCCCTGGCTGGCCGTGTCACCTTCCGCCGCGATGGCAAGGTCGAGAGTCAACTGATCGACTTCAAGCTGCCGATCGCCATCATTCCCAACCTGGCCATTCACCTCAACCGTGAAGCCAACCAGGGCTGGGCGATCAATGCCCAGACCGAGCTGCCGCCGATCCTCGCGCAGTTTGCCGGTGACGAGCGCGTGGATTTTCGCGCCGTGCTCACCGAACAGTTGGCCCGCGAGCACGGGTTGAATGCCGATGTGGTGCTCGACTACGAGCTGAGTTTCTACGATACCCAGAGTGCCGCCGTGATCGGCCTCAATGGCGACTTTATCGCCGGTGCGCGCCTGGACAACCTGCTGTCGTGCTACGCCGGTTTGCAGGCCTTGCTCACCAGCGACACCGATGAAACCTGCGTGCTGGTGTGCAACGACCACGAAGAAGTCGGTTCCTGCTCGGCCTGCGGCGCCGATGGCCCGATGCTGGAACAGACCCTGCGTCGCCTGTTGCCCGAAGGTGAAGAATTCGTACGCACCATTCAGAAATCCCTGCTGGTGTCGGCAGACAACGCCCACGGCGTGCATCCCAACTACGCCGAGAAACACGACGCCAACCACGGCCCGAAACTCAACGCCGGCCCGGTGATCAAGGTCAACAGCAACCAGCGCTACGCCACCAACAGCGAAACCGCCGGGTTCTTCCGCCACCTGTGCATGGCCCAGGAAGTGCCGGTGCAAAGCTTCGTGGTGCGCAGCGACATGGGTTGCGGCTCGACCATCGGCCCCATCACCGCCAGCCACCTGGGCGTGCGCACGGTGGACATCGGCTTGCCGACCTTTGCCATGCACTCTATCCGCGAGCTGTGCGGCAGCCATGACCTGGCGCACCTGGTCAAGGTGCTGGGGGCGTTCTACGCCAGCCGCGATTTGCCCTGAGACCGAGGCGCGCCCATCGCGGGCAAGCCCGCTCCCACACTTGAATGTATTCACAGATCAAATGTGGGAGCGGGCTTGCCCGCGATGGGTTCCAAACAGACATAAAGCTATCTGACTCACATCAACTGCACTTCTGCCAATCCGGCCTAGACTTGTCAGACTTCCACTCCGACAAGGCCACCCCCGCCATGATCTCAATGTCCTCATTCCACGCCATGCTGATCCCCATCCTGATCGGCATGATCATGCTCGCCGTCGGCTTCAACTTTCGCGACAAGCCCCTGGGCGTGTTTGGCATGTGGATCGGCATGCTGTTGATCCTCGGCACCGTGCTCTACAAGATCCTCGCCAAACTGGCGCAGTGACAAATGCGCTCGCATTGGGCATAGCGGCCTCGTACACTCGGTCAATTCGTCGTTTTCAAGGTTGACCGCCTCGTGTTCTCCCGTCTGTTTGCCCTGCCCTGCTACCTGCTGATCGCCCTGCTCACGCTGCTGCCGCTGACATCCGCCCAAGCCGTGGGCTTGCCCGGCATGCTCGGCGGCTCCAGCAAGACCCAACCCCAGGCCGAAGTGCCCCTGGGGCAGTCGCTGGACGAAGTGATCAAGACCCTCGAAAACGACCAACAGCGCACCCAGCTGCTCAGCGACCTGAAGAAGCTGCGCGCCGCCACGCAAAAAGCCCAGCCCGCCGCCGAACTCGGAGTACTCGGGTTGATCGGCAGTACGCTGTCGGGCTTTGAACAGCAGTTTTCCGGCGCCGACAGCCCGCTGGGGCGCTGGTCCAATGAAGTCGACCTGGCCAAGGATGAACTCGCCGCGCTGATGTTGCCGGCCAGCGAATGGCTGCCAATCATCTTCGGTTTTGCTGTGATCCTGGCCGTGTGGAGCCTGCTGGCCGCCGCGCTGATCTGGCTCAGCCACCGGGTGCGCGAGCGCTTCGGCCTGCCCGAAGAGTTGCCGCAGCATCCGCGCACCTGGGACATGCTGCGCTTCGCCCTGCGCAAGCTGGGCCCCTGGTTGATCGCCCTGGTGATCACGGTGTACCTGAGCTACGCCCTGCCCTCATCCCTGGGTAAATCCCTGGCCATGGTGCTGGCCTATGCCTTGGTGGTCGGCACCTGTTTCTCGGCCATCTGTGTGATTGCCTTCTCGCTGCTCGACGGCCCGCACCGCCACCGCGCCCTGTATATCCTGCGTCACCAGGCGTTCCGGCCACTGTGGTGGATCGGCAGTTTTGCCGCCTTCGGCGAAGCCCTGAGCGATCCGCGCCTGGTTGCAGCCCTCGGCCAGCACTTGGCCCACACTGCCGCGACCGTGGCCAATGTGATGGCGGCGTTGTCCACCGGGGTGTTTATCCTGCGGTTCCGCCGCCCGATTGCGCACCTGATCCGCAACCAGCCGCTGTCGCGCCGCCTCAACCGCCGTGCACTCACCGATACCCTGTCGATCATCGGCACCTTCTGGTACCTGCCGGCGCTGTTGCTGGTGGGCATTTCGCTGTTCGCCACCTTTCTCTCCGCCGGCGACACCAGCACCGCCTTGCGCCAGTCGCTGCTGTGCACGGTGTTGCTGGTGCTGTGCATGGTGCTCAATGGCCTGGTGCGCCGCCACGCCCTCAAGCCGCAACGCGGGCACAAGCGCCATGCGCTGTATTCCGAGCGCCTCAAAGGCTTCGTCTACACCCTGGTGCACCTGGTGGTGTGGCTGGTGTTTATCGAGCTGGGGTTGCGCGTGTGGGGCCTGTCGATGATTCGCTTTGCCGAAGGCGACGGCCATGAAATCGCCGTCAAGCTGATCGGCCTAGGCGGGACCTTGCTGTTTGCCTGGCTGATCTGGATCCTCAGCGACACGGCCATTCACCACGCCCTGACGCGCTCGCGCAAAGGCCTGGCCAATGCCCGCGCGCAAACCATGATGCCGCTGATCCGCAACGTGCTGTTCGTGACCATTTTCATCATCGCCGCCATCGTCGCCCTGGCGAACATGGGCATGAACGTCACGCCTCTGCTGGCCGGTGCGGGTGTGATCGGTATCGCCATCGGTTTTGGTGCGCAATCGCTGGTGGCGGATTTGATCACCGGCCTGTTCATCATCATCGAAGACTCTCTGGCCATCGACGACTACGTGGATGTGGGCGGCCACCTCGGCACGGTGGAGGGCCTGACCATCCGTACCGTGCGCCTGCGCGATATCGACGGCATCGTACACACCATCCCGTTCAGCGAAATCAAGAGCATCAAGAACTACTCCCGTGAGTTCGGCTACGCGATCTTCCGCGTGGCGATCCCTTACAACATGGAAATCGACGACGCGATCAAGCTGATGCGCGACGTCGGCCATGCCATGCGCAACGACCCGCTGCAACGCCGCAATATCTGGTCGCCGCTGGAGATCCAGGGCGTGGAAAGTTTCGAGTCCGGCAGCGCGATCCTGCGCGCACGCTTCAAGACCGCGCCGATCAAGCAGTGGGAAGTGTCGCGGGCATTCAACCTGTCGCTCAAGCGGCACCTGGATGAAGCCGGGCTTGACCTGGCAACGCCGCGCTTGAGCGTGCAGGTGCTGACCGCCGGCAGCGTGCAGGAGAAAGATCCACAACAATAAGCAAGGAGAGGTTGGTATGCGAATCAACGGTCTGACACACCAATGGGTTTTAGGGTTGCTCGGCGCGGTCGCAAGCAGCGCAGTGATTGCCGCCAGCAGCGGCCAGGACGGAGCCCGGGAGGAAATTGCCGCCCAGGCAAAAATCCTCGAACCCAGCCTGTTGGAAACCCGCCGCGATATCCACGCCCATCCCGAACTGGGCAATACCGAAACCCGCACCGCCGAGTTGGTCGCCAAACAGTTGCGCGAACTCGGCCTTGAGGTGAAGACCGGGGTGGCCCGCACCGGCGTCGTCGCCATCTTGAAAGGCGCCCTGCCCGGCCCGACCGTGGCGCTGCGCGCCGACATGGATGCGCTGCCCGTCAAGGAAGTCGCCGACCTGCCCTTCGCCTCCAAAGCCAAGGGCACCTACCTGGGCAAGGAAGTCGACGTGATGCACGCCTGCGGCCACGACGCCCATACCGCTATCCTGCTGAGCACTGCGAAGATTCTTACCGGGATGCGCGAGCGCCTGCCCGGCACCGTGGTGTTTTATTTCCAACCGGCCGAAGAAGGCCCCAGCGACTTTATCCCCGACGGCAAGAACACCTGGGGCGCGAAGATGATGGTGCAGGAAGGCATAATGAAAGCGCCCAAGCCTGACGCGGTGTTCGGCCTGCATGTATGGGCCGGTGTGCCTGCCGGGCAAATCGCCTACCGCCCGGGCCCGACCCTGGCCAGTTCCGATGACCTGCGCATCAAAATCCTCGGCAAACAGACCCACGCCGGTCGCCCCTGGGACGGTATCGACCCGATCACCGTTGGCGCGCAAACCATTGTCGGCCTGCAGACCGTGGTCAGCCGCCGTACCGATATTTCGTCATTCCCCTCTGTGGTGAGCATCGGCACCATCAACGGCGGCACCCGCTACAACATCATCCCCGAGTCGGTGGACATGAGCGGCACCATTCGCTCCTACGACTACGGCATTCGCCAGAAGCTGCATGGGGATGTGCGCCAGACCGTAGAGAAAATCGCCGAAAGCGGTGGCGCCAAAGCCGAAGTGACGATCATCGAGAAGTACGACCCCACCATCAACAACCCGGCGCTGACCGAGAAAATGCTGCCGAGCCTGCGTTGGGCGGCTCAGGATGATGTGGTGCAAGGCCCATTGGTAGGCGGCGCCGAAGACTTCTCGTTCTATGCCAAGGAAGCGCCGGGGCTGTTTGTGTTCCTGGGGGTGACCCCACGGGACCAGGACATGAGCAAGGCAGCGCCGAATCACAACCCAGGGTTCTTTGTGGATGAGTCGGCGTTGGTGGTGGGCGTGAGGACACTGGCGTCGTTGGCGACGGATTACCTCTACACCCACGCACCACTGTAGGAGCGAGCTTGCTCGCGAAAAACTTCAGAACGCCGCGTTTATTCAGGGTAAACGCGGCGTTCTTGCGTTCTTCGCGAGCAAGCTCGCTCCTACAGTGTATTGGGGTGAATCAGTTGGCGAGGGCCGCGCCGTCCATCTTCTGGCGCAGGCTCAACGGGCGCATGTCGGTCCAGACTTCCTCGATGTAGGCCAGGCATTCTTTCTTCATGCCGCTCTTGCCCACGGTGCGCCAGCCTTCCGGCACGGCCTTATAGTCGGGCCAGATGGAATACTGTTCTTCGTGGTTGACCACTACCTGAAAGAGGATGTCGTCGCGGTCAAATACTGAGGTCATTGCTGTTCTCCGTCGCTCAAAGGCTGGCTGCGCACCACGCGCAGCACATATATCTGTAGAAACGTACCAAGGGCCTGGAAAATTAGACGCTGGCCACGGCCGCCGCCAAGGCGCGCCCGAAGATCTCGGCCACCTGGTCGACTTCACCAGCGGTGATCACCAGCGGTGGCAGAAAACGCACCACACTGCCATGGCGCCCGCCCAGCTCCAGGATCAGCCCGCGCTTGAGGCATTCGCGCTGCACCAGCGGTGCCAACTGGCGATGCACCGGTGGGTGGCCCTGACTATCCGGCGTGCCCGTCGGGTCGACCAGCTCCACCCCCAGCATCAGCCCACGCCCGCGGATATCCCCCAGGTGCGGGAAATCGCGCTGCAGAATGCGCAGGTGTTCACCCAGGCGCTCGCCCATGGCCGCCGCATGGCCTGCCAGGTCGTGATCCTTGAGGTAGCGCATCACCGCCGAGCCCGCCGCCATCGCCATCTGGTTGCCACGGAAGGTCCCGGCATGGGCACCCGGCAGCCAGGTGTCGAGCCAGTCGCGATACACCACCACCGCCAGCGGCAGGCTGCCGCCAATCGCCTTGGACATGACCACCACATCCGGAATGATGCCAGCGTGTTCGAAGGCAAACATTTTGCCGGTACGCCCAAAGCCACTCTGGATTTCATCGACAATCAGCGCCACCCCCGCTTGCGCGGTGATACGGCGCAGGCCACGCAGCCAGTCGAGGTCCGCCGGGATCACGCCACCTTCGCCCTGGACCACTTCGACAATCACCGCCGCTGGCAGCAACACGCCGGCTTCCGGATCGTTGAGCAGATTTTCCAGGTAATGCAGGTTAACCCGCACGCCTTCAGCGCCACCCAGCCCAAACGGGCAACGGTAGTCATACGGGAATGGCAGGAATTGCACGCCGTTGCCGAGCAAGGCGCCCAAGGGTTTCTTCGGCCCCAGGCTGCCCATCAGACTCAGCGCGCCCTGGCTCATGCCGTGATAGCCGCCCTGGAACGACAGCACGGTGCTGCGCCCGGTGGCAGTGCGCACCAGCTTCAACGCGGCTTCCACCGCATCGGTGCCGGTGGGGCCGCAGAACTGGATTTTCGCTTCTCGCGCCAGCTCCGAAGGCAGCAAACCGAACAGGTCCTGCACGAACTGATCCTTGACCGGCGTAGTCAGGTCCAGGGTGTGCAGGGGCAGTTCGTCGCTCAACACTTGCTGGATGGCCTGGATCACCACCGGGTGGTTATGCCCCAGCGCCAGGGTGCCGGCACCGGCCAGGCAATCGATGAACCGGCGCCCCTCCACGTCTTCCACATAAATGCCCTTGGCGCGCTTGAGCGCCAGGGGAATGCGCCGTGGGTAGCTACGGGCGTTGGATTCCTGCTGGCGCTGGCGGGCCAGCAGCGGGCTTTCGTCAAACTGATAGAGCGTTTCCGCGGCCTGCACCGGGGCGTCTTCGATACGGCTGGTAGCGACTGACATCTCTGGATCCCTCAATACGCTGATGATGGTGACCAAACTGCCGATCCGTTGGCGTCTGGCCCAAGGGCATGCGCACGGATTTCCTGTTGTGGAGACGCTTCAGGTGCACGGTGATTTAGGAAGTTGGTCGGATATTTACCGACTGTGCAGTTCGCCGCAGCCACCGGTAACCACGATGCGAAGCGAGCCGCTCTTGATCTTGATCTGCTGTTGATCTGCTTTTGATCTTGATCTCAAGCGCCCCGTTAAACCACGCTGGCCGAACGCAGGCTTGAATTCGTGGGTAACCCGGCAGGACGCCGGGTTAGCCGCCCCGCGCCATGGATGGCGCGTGGCGGCGGCCCACGGATTCAAGCCTGTGTTCGGGCACACCGAGCCCAAGCGAGGTGCCGAGTGGTGGGGCAAGAGCCTTTTGGTTACTTTGGGGCTTTTCCAAAGTGACCCGCCGTCAGGGCGGAACCCTAGGTGGCCGTTACCGCAGGAATGGATATGTGCCCGGTCCAACTGTGTTGGCTGTCAGGCCGCCATCGCAGGCAAGCCAGCTCCCACATTTGGATTGTGGGGTGTCAGGTAGACAGGTGTCGGCTGGCAGGCCGTCATCGCAGGCAAGCCAGCTCCCACATTTGAATCGCGGCGCGTTAGTTAGATCGACGTCGGCTGTCAGGCCGTCACGGGGGCAGCCCCCTCCCACATGGGGCCCCACATTTGAACAGTGCTCGGCATCAAATCCCGCGGTACTTTTCGTTCAGGGCATACAAGATCGCGCAAGTCTCTGCATCCACGAATCCACAATAATCCCGTGGCCGAAAGTGCATCTGGAACGCTCGGGTACGCTGTTCAAAAGCCCGGCGATTCTGCGCGGGCTTGTAGCCATACCGCTGAAACGCCCGCTCCACTTCCACTTCCGGCGGCAAGCCGAGACAAAAGCGGCGCTGGTACATCGCCCGGGTCGATTCATCAAACCAGGCCCCGATGCCGGCCTCATGCAGCACCCGCCAGGGCAACCGAGGCCCGGGGTCGCTCTTGCGCCAGTAGGCCACGTCTGAATGCCCGAGCCAGTCAGTGGGGCCAACCTTCGGGTAGCGTTCCAGCAAATCGCGAAGCAATGCAATCAGTACGTCAATCTGTGCCTGTGCATATTCAGGAAAGGTAAAGACGCCGTCGTCATCGCGCGCCAGGTTGACGATTTCAATGCCCATCGAGCGGCTGTTGAGATCGGCCTTCCCCGCCCAATAGCTCACGCCGGCATGCCAGGCGCGCTGGTCCTCGTCCACCAGGCGAAACACGCGCAGCTCTTCATAACCGGCAGCGCGGTAGCTGGGTTCATCGGGGTCGGGCAGCAGATAGTGGGCGCTGACGCCATCTTGAGTGAGGGTGCGTAGCGAGGAAGCAAAGGGCGAAGCGGTGTAGTGCAAAACCACCTGTTGCACGGTTTCGCCGCGGCGGTCGTTGAAATCCCTGGCGGGGAAACTGGTGTCAATCACCAACATATGAACGGTCCTTTTCAATTCAGGCCGACTCATTCGGCCCGTTCAAGCGCAAAAAAATTACCGCCATCCTGAAGGCTTGAACCTCAGGCGGGCGGTAATTATTTGCCGCGTGAAAAGAGCGGTTCAGCGCCGCAACGGCATACCCAAGTCAACCCGCAAACCGTCGGGCTGGCTGTCGAAGTGCAGCGAGCAGGAACAGCGCTGCACGATCGCCTGGACAATCGCCAGGCCCAGGCCACAGCCTTCGCTGCTGCCATTGCGCCAGAAGCGTTGGGTGAGGTATTGCAGATCTTCACTGGAGATCTGCTGGCCATGGTCACGCACGCGGAACACCACGTTATCCGGGGTGGAAAACACCTGCAGTTCCACACGGGTATCGGCCGGGGTATGGCGCAAGGCGTTGTCCAGCAGGTTACGCAAGGCCGCGACAGCAAGGCCCACGGGCATTGCCACTGGCACAGGGGAAAGATCCGGCGCCAGGATCAGATCAATGCGTGAATTGTCGCCGGCGTTGGCATCCTGGATCGCCAACCGGGCGACTTCCTCGGCACTCGATTGCAGGCCATCGTCAAACGACAGGCTGCCCTCCACCCGCGCCAGCAGCAACAGTTGCTCCAGGGTGCGATGCAAGCGGTCGGCGCCCTCCTCGGCGTGCGCCAGGGACTGGTCGCGGGCCGCGCCCTCGGTCATGCGGGCGACTTGCAGGTGGGTCTTGATCGCGGTCAAGGGGCTGCGCAGTTCATGGGCGGCGTCACCGGTCAGGCGGCGTTCGCGCTCAATAGTCTTGGCGATGCGTTGCAGCAACTGGTTCTGGGTGTCGAGCAACGGCTTGAGTTCGCTGGGCAACGGGTGAATCTGCAAGGGTTCGAGGGAATCGGCACTGCGCCGCATCAGCGCGTCACGCATACGGTTGAGCGGCACCAGGCTCTGGCCGATGCCCAACCACAGCAGGCACAGGCAGCCCAGCAACGCCACGCCGACCGGCACCGAAGCCGCCAGCAGGATCGACAGGTTCAGGGCCTCGCGCTCCACCTGGCGGTCGGCGGTGGTGATCAGCAAGTCGCCACGGGACAGGGTAAAACTGCGCCAGCCCACGCCGTCGATGATCTGGTCACGAAAGCCGCTGCGGCGCGACTCCAACCCTTCCTCCGGCGTGGTATGGCTGCGCGCCAGGATCTCGCCACGCAAGGAGCTGACCTGGCAAGCCATGCCACCCGGCACATTCAGTTGTTCGGTGCGCAAATGCGCGCCCCCGCTGACGCTGGCCAGGCCCGGCATCTGCTCGGTGAGCCCGGCCACCATGCGCGCCGAAGCCACCAGCCGCTGGTCGAGGGAAAACATCATCTGGTTGCGCAAATCGTTGAGCATCCAGGCCGCCGCCAGCACCCAGATCAGTACAAAAGCGGCGCCCAGCTTGAACGTCAGGCGTAGACGCAAGCTCATCACGGGGTGTTTTCTCCCCCATCAGCCGTGCCCAGGCGATAGCCCAGCCCCCTGACGGTTTCGACGATGCCATTGCCCAACTTGCGCCGCAGGTGGTGGATATGCACGTTGAGGGCGTTGCTTTCCAGTTCGTCGCTGAAGCCGTAGACGCTGTCCTTGAGCTGTTCGCTGGACAGTACGCGGCCCTTGTTGTGCAACAGCGCCTGCAACAACGCCTGTTCACGCCGGGACAGGTCCACCGGCTGGCCGCCGAGGAAGGTCTCGCGGCTGCTGGGGTCGTAGGCCAGGCGGCCATGTTCGATCAGGTTGACGCTGCGCCCCGCCACCCGGCGCAACAGGGTTTGCAGGCGAGCGGCGAGTTCGCGCAGGTCGAAAGGCTTGAGCAGGTAGTCGTCGGCGCCGGCTTGCAGGCCGTCGACGCGGTTGGTTACCGAGTCCCGCGCGGTGAGGATCAGCACCGGAATCTCCAGCCCCTGGCTGCGCTGTTGTTGCAGCAGCTTGAGGCCGTCCTCGTCGGGCAGGCCGAGGTCGAGCACCATGATGTCGAAGGCTGCGGCCTTGAGCATCGCCCGCGCAGCCGAGGCCGTGGCCACGCGCTCCACGGTAAAGCCCTGGGCGGTCAGGCCGGCTACGATGCCACTGGCGATCAGTTCGTCGTCTTCACAGACCAGTACGTGCATGGTTAACCCTTCATGAATGATGGCGCGATTAGAAAAGCCACGGATTAAGCGCGCATTATGCCGCTAAAGTTCGCAACACCGGATAATCCCTACACTCTAGAATAGCGGCGGTTAATCATCGGTTAATCAACGCCACACATTGTGTGCCTCACTTGCATCGAACTAAGGCTTGACCATGCGGCATCTGTTTACCTTTCTGCTGGTGTTGTTCGCGGGATTCGCCCAGGCAGCGCCGGGTAGCCCCTTCGAAACCAAACCCGACTTCCTCCCGGTGGGCAAAGCCTTCGCCTTTACCTCCGAACGTCTTGAAAGCGGCGAAACCCAGCTGTTCTGGCAGATTGCCGACGGTTACTACCTGTACCAGCAGCGCATGAAGTTCGACGGCCTGGCCGAAAAACCCGTGCTGCCCGAGGGTGAAGCCCATAGCGACGAATTCTTTGGCGAGCAGCAAGTGTATCGCCAGGGCCTGGAAGTGAAGATTCCCGCCGGCACCACCGGCCAGGTCAAGCTCGGCTGGCAGGGCTGCGCCGATGCGGGCCTGTGCTATCCGCCGCAGTCGATCACCGTGGACCTGGGCGGCAACCCGGCCGTCGCCGCGACCGCGCAAGCCCAGGATCAAAGCCTGGCCAGCGGCCTGCAGCAGCGCAGCCTGGGGTGGAGCCTGCTGGTGTTCTTCGGCCTGGGCCTGCTGTTGGCGTTTGCGCCCTGCTCGTTGCCGATGCTGCCGATCCTCGCAGGCCTGGTGGTCGGTAGCGGCGCCAGCCCGCGTCGCGGCTTTGCCCTGGCCGGCAGCTACGTGGTGTGCATGGCGCTGGTGTATGCCGCCCTGGGGGTGATGGCCGCGTTGCTCGGCGCCAACCTCGCCGCGCTTTTGCAAACGCCGTGGATCCTCGGCAGCTTTGCGGCGTTGTTCGTGCTGCTCGCCCTGCCGATGTTCGGCTTCTTTGAACTGCAACTGCCCGCCTTTCTGCGCGACCGCCTCGATAACGTCAGCCGCCAGCAAAGCGGTGGCAGCCTGGTGGGTGCCGGTGTGCTCGGCGCGTTGTCCGGCCTGCTGGTGGGCCCGTGCATGACCGCGCCCCTGGCCGGCGCCCTGCTGTACATCGCCCAGAGCGGCAACGCGCTGCACGGCGGGCTGATCCTGTTTGCCATGGGCATCGGTATCGGTATTCCGCTGTTGCTGCTGGTGACCGTGGGCAATCGCTTCCTGCCCAAGCCCGGCACCTGGATGAACGTGCTCAAGGGCATCTTCGGCTTCCTGTTCCTGGGCACCGCGGTGCTGATGATTCGCCCGGTGGTCGGCGACAGCCTGTGGATCGGCCTGTGGGGCGCCTTGGCGCTGGTGATGGCGTACTGTGGCTGGGCGCTGGCCCGTGAGTCCGGCCTGGCGGCCAAGGTATTTGGCGCCGGTTCCCTGGTGCTGGGCCTGTGGGGCGCGGTGCTGGTGGTGGGTGCGGCCGGTGGCAGCGATGAGCTGTGGCAGCCGTTGAAGGTCTACAGCGGCTCGCGGCTCGCCGCTGCACCCAGCGCTCACGATGCCTTCACCACCGTAAGCGACCCGGCGGTATTGCAAAGCCAACTCGACAGCGCCAAGGCCCAGGGCCAGTGGGTGCTGTTGGACTATTACGCCGACTGGTGCGTGTCGTGCAAGATCATGGAGAAACAGGTGTTCGGCAAACCCGAGGTGATGGACGCGCTCAAAGACGTGCGCCTGTTGCGCCTGGACGTCACCGCCGACAACGCCGCCAGCCGCGAGCTGCTGGGCCGCTACAAAGTGCCAGGGCCACCGAGCTTCGTGTGGATCGGCCCGGACGGTGAAGAACGCCGCGCCCAACGCATCACCGGCGAAGTAGATGCCGCCGCGTTCCTGCAACGCTGGACCCAGACGCGGGACGCTCTCTGATGCTGACCCTCACCATCGGCACCTTCGCCATTGCCCTGAATCACCTGCTGCTGATCAGCGCGCTGATTCTCGCCACCCTGGTGGGCTGGCGCGTGGCCAAGCGCGGCGGCGAGAACCCGGAGTCGGTGCTGTTCAGCCTGTTCCTGCTGGGCCTGCTCGCCGCCCGCGTCAGTTTTGTGCTGATGTACTGGAGTTATTACAGCAACGACTGGGTGGAGATGGTCGACCTGCGTGACGGCGGCTTTCTCGCCTGGCCCGGGATCATCGCGCTGATCCTCGGGGCGCTGGCGTACGGCTGGCGTCGCCCGGCCCTGCGCAAGCCCCTCAGCGCCGGGGTGATCACCGGCCTGTTGTTCTGGGGCATGACCAGCCTGTCCCTGAGCCTGTATGAAAAAGGCACGCGCCTGCCGGACATCACTTTGCGCAATGCCAATGGCGAGGTGGTGCAACTGGCGGATTATCAAGGCGGCCCGTTGGTGATCAACCTGTGGGCCACCTGGTGCCCGCCGTGCCGGCGCGAAATGCCGGTGCTGGAAAACGCCCAGCGCATGCGCCCCGACGTGACCTTCCTGTTCGTCAACCAGGCCGAAAGCATGCAAAGCGTCAGCACCTACCTGGCCACCCAGGGTCTGAACCTCGACAACGTGCTGTTCGACGCCAGCGGCCGCCTCGGCCAGGCCGTGGGTTCCATGGCCCTGCCGACTACGCTGTTCTACCAAGCCGATGGGCGCCTGATCAACAGCCACCTGGGCGAACTCTCCGAAGCCAGCCTGGCCCGCGCCATGGAACCCTTCGACAACACCACGATAAGGAAACCGACATGCCTCGCCTCCGCCACCTGCTGACCCTGCTGCCTTTGACGCTAGCCGCTGCGCTGGCCCAGGCCGAAGACCTGCCGGCGCCGATCAAGCAGATCGAAGCCAAGGGCGCCAAGATCATCGGCAAATTCGATGCCCCCAGCGGCCTCACCGGCTACGCCGCCCAGTACCAGAACCGGGGCATGGCCCTGTACCTGACCGCCGACGGCAAGCACGTGATCGCGGGCAACCTGTACGACGCCCAAGGCAACGACCTGAGCACCGCGCCCCTGGAAAAACTGGTGTACGCGCCGATGGCCAAGGAAGTCTGGGCCAAGATGGAAAACAGCAGCTGGATCCAGGACGGCGACAAAAACGCCCCGCGCACCGTCTACCTGTTCAGCGACCCCAACTGCCCGTACTGCAACATGTTCTGGGAACAGGCCCGCCCGTGGGTGAAGGCCGGCAAAGTGCAGTTGCGCCATATCATGGTCGGCATCATCCGCGAAGACAGCCCAGGCAAATCCGCCGCCCTGCTTGCCGCCAAAGACCCGCAAAAAGCCCTGCAAGACCACGAAGCCGCTGGCAAGGGCAGCAAGCTCAAGGCCCTGGAAAAGATCCCGGCCGCGGTCGAGGCCAAGCTTGATGCCAATATGAAGTTGATGGATGAACTGGAATTGTCGGCGACGCCGGCGATTTTCTATCTGGACGACAAGGGGGGGTTGCAGCAGCAGCAAGGGGCGCCGTCGCCGGAGAAGCTTGTGAAGATTTTGGGGCCAAAATAAGCAGCGCCCTCCCGGGCGCCATCGCAGGCAAGCCAGCTCCCACATTTTGAGTTGTGAATACATTCAAATGTGGAAGCTGGCTTGCCTGCGATGAGGCCCTTACAGACAACGAAGATTAAAGCCCCTCCAACTCCGCCATCAAATCACTCAACCGATCCACCTTCTCGGCACTGATCTCATTGCCCGCCAACCCCTCGATATACCCGGCCAACTCCGCCACCGTGCTGCACTCGAACATCGCCCGCAACGGCACATCGCGCTGCAGTGTCTTCTGCACCCGCGAAGCGATCTGCGTAGCCAGCAGCGAGTGCCCGCCCAGTTCGAAGAAATTGTCCTGCACCCCGACCCGCTCCACCTTCAGCACCTCGGCCCAAATACCCGCCAACGTGGTTTCCAGTTCACTGCGCGGCGCCACGTAGTCCTGGCTGTGCAACTGGCCGATCTCCAGGGTCGGCAGGGCCTTGCGGTCGAGTTTGCCGTTGGCATTCAGGGGCAGGCGGTCAAGCCATAGCCAATGTAGCGGCACCATGTATTCGGGCAGCTCGGCACGCAGGCGTTGCTTGATGCGCTCCAGCTGTTCACTCGGGTCGAGTGTGGCATCGGCGGCCACCAGGTAGCCGACCAGGTGCTTGCCGTTGGCCCCCTCTTGCACACCCACCGCCGCGTCACGCACGTGCGGTTGTTCGTGCAGGCGCGCTTCGATTTCACCCAACTCGATGCGATAGCCGCGAATCTTCACCTGGTGGTCGATACGCCCGACATACTCCAGCACCCCATCGCTGCGACGCCGTGCCAGGTCGCCGGTACGGTAGAGGCGCTCGCCAGGCGCGCCAAAGGGGTTGGGTACAAACACCTGGGCAGTGCGCAGCGGATCGCTGACGTAGCCGCGACCAACACCGGTGCCGGCGACGCACAACTCACCGACCGCGCCTTGGGGCACCAACTCCAAGGCGCCATCGAGCAGGTACAAACGGTTATTGTCGGTCGGCGTACCAATCGGCAGGTAAGTACCACGGGTGGAGGCCAGATCGACGCGGAAGAACGCCACATCATCGGAACATTCCGCCGGGCCGTAGGCATTCACCAGGGCGATCTGCGGGTAACGCAACAGCCACTGATGGGCCAACTCCGGCGGCATGGCCTCCCCGGTCGGCAACATCCAGCGCAGGCCGTCGAGGCTGATGCGGTCCTGGGCCAGCATGCCATGGATCAGCGATGGCACACTCTCCAGCACGGTGATGCCCTGTGCTTGAACGTGGGCCAGCAACCCTTGCGGATCATGGGCGATGGTATTGGGCACGATATCCACTCGTGCGCCAAACAGCGGCGCGGCGAGGAACTGCCACACAGAAATATCGAAGCTTTGCGACGCGGTCTGGGCGATCACATCAGCATCGCTCAAGCTCAGGTACGGCACCTTGCTCAACTGGTTATTGAGCATGCCACGCTGTTCGACCATCACGCCCTTGGGCAAGCCGGTGGAACCCGAGGTGTAGATCACGTAGGCAAGGTTGTCCGGGCCGCTGTAGACACCGGGGTTTTCGCCACGGGCGGGGATTTCCTCCCACACCAGCAACTGGCAGTCGAAGCCTTCAAGCAGTTCGATGGCCTGTTCCCGGCACGCTTCGGTGCACACCAGCAACGGTGTGCGGCTCAGGTCGATGATGCGGCTCAGGCGCGGGCCGGGCAGCCCTGGGTCCAGCGGCAGGTAACCGGCACCGGCCTTAAAGCTGCCGATGATCATGCCGAGCAAGTCCAACCCACGTTCAGCCAGCAACGCCACCGGTTGGTCCAGGCCCACACCGGCCGCAATCAGCGCGTGGCCGAGGCCATTGCTGAGGCGATTCAGATCCTCGTAGCTCCATTGCCGGTCAAGACAACTGGCGACGATACGCTGCGGATGCTGCGCGACCTGCGCCTCGAACAACTCGATGTAGCTGCGTTCCAGCGGGTAGGCATGTGCGCTCTGGTTACAGCCTTCCACGAGGAATTCACGCTCCTGCTCGCCAATCAAAGGCAGCTCAGCCATGTCGCCATGGAAGCCCTGCACCAGCGCCAGCAACAGGCGTTTGAACTCAGCGAGCATGCCTTTCACGGTGCTTTCGTCGAAATAACGCTGGTCGTAGGACAGGTGCAAACCGAGGTCATCCCCCGGATAACACACCGCCGTCAGCGGGAAGTTGGTGTGGGTGCGGCCAGAATCCGAGGTAGCATTGAGGCTTTGCGCACGGTCCAGCACCGAGACTTCCACTGGCGCGTTCTCGAACACGAACAGGCTGTCGAACAGCGGCTGGCCCTTGGGCAATTCGCTGTGTTCCTGGATCGTCACCAGCGGCAGGTATTCGTACTCGCGCAGTTGCATATTGCTGTCGAGCAAGGCGCTCAACCACTGGCGCACGCTGCACGTCTGGCCGTCCTCGGGCAGTTTTACCCGCAACGCGATGCTGTTGATAAACAGGCCGACGGTGCGTTGCATCTCGGGCATGTCCACCGGGCGCCCGGCCACGGTGACGCCGAACAGCACGTCGCGATCGCCACTCAAACGCCGCAGCACCAGAGCCCACGCCGCCTGGGCGAAGGTGTTGACGGTAAGCTGATGCGCCTGGGCCAGTTCGCGCAGTTGCGCACCGTCGCGGGCATCCAGGCGGGTGTAGCAGTCGCCCACCACCATGCCGCCGCTGCCACCGGCGTGTTCGCGCAAGAACGGGCGGTCGCTCGGGATCGGCGTGGCGCGCTCGAAGCCTTGCAAGTTTTGCTGCCACCACTGGCGCGCCTCGTTGAGGTCCTGGCGTTGCAGCCAGGCAATGTAGTCGCGGTAGCGCGGCGGCGTCGCCAATTGCGCATCGCGGCCTTCGCCCAGGGCTGTGTAGATATCGAAGAAATCATTCATCAGCAGCGAACGGCACCAGGCATCGATCAGGATGTGGTGGTTGCTCATCATGAACCAGTAGCGCGCCTCGCCCACGCGAATCAGGCGCAAGTGGAAAGGCGCCTGGTTGAGCAGATCGAAACCGGCTTCGCGCTCGGCCTTGAGCAAGGCTTGCAGACGCGGCTCCTGCTCATCCTGCGGGTCGGCGCTCCAGTCCAGGTATTCAATCGGCGTGCTGCCGGGTTTGTGGATCACTTGCAGCATGTCTTCGCCGACGTTCCAGCAGAACGAGGCGCGCAAGGCTTCGTGGCGGGCGATCACCGCTTGCCAGGCCTGGGCAAAACGCTCCGGGTCCAGGGCGCTGTTGATGCGGTAGCGGTCCTGCATGTAATACAGGCCGGTGCCGGGCTCCAGCAGGGTATGCAGCAGCAAGCCCTCCTGCATCGGGGTCAGCGGGTAGACGTCTTCGATGGCGCTGGCTGGGACCGGCAAGGCGTCCAGTTGCACCTGGGTCAGGCGTGCCAGGGGGAAGTCGGACGGCGTGAGGCCGCCGGCATCGTCCTGTAGGCAATGGGCGATCAGGCTGTGCAATTCGGCCAGGTAAGCCTCGGCCAGATCGCGGATCACTTGTTGATCATGACGCTCACGACTGAAGGTCCAGCGCAGCACCAGCTCGCCGCCGTAGACCTGGCTGTCGATGCTCAGTTCATTGGGCAACGGCGCATCCGGGTCATGGGCCAGGCCGGCGGATTCCTCCAGTGGATGGAACAGCGCCTCAGTGCCAAAGCTCTGGTCGAACTGGCCCAGGTAGTTGAAGGTGATCTGCGCGCTCGGCAATGCGGCCATGCTCTGCTTGCACAGGTCATCGGCCAGGTAACGCAGCACGCCATAGCCCAAGCCTTTATGGGGCACGCCACGCAGTTGCTCCTTGATCGCCTTGATCGAGTCGCCCTGCTCGGCCTGGGGCGTCAGACGCAACGGATAGGCACTGGTGAACCAGCCCACGCTGCGGGTCAGGTCGATGTCATCGAACAAGGTTTCGCGGCCATGGCCTTCCAGCTGGATCAATGCCGAGGCCTGCCCGCTCCAGCGGCATAGCACGCGGGCCAGGGCGGTCAGCAGCAGATCATTGACCTGGGTGCGATAGGCACTCGGCGCCTGTTGCAGCAACTGCCGGGTGCGCTTGGCATCCAGGCGCACGCTGACCGTCTCGGCATCGCAGTTTCGCAATGTTCCTTGTGGGCGCTGCACCGGCAAGGCCACGGTGGGGCCAGCCAATTGCGCTTGCCACAGGCTCAGCTCTTCGCACAGGGATTCACTCTGGGCATAGGCTTGCAAGCGCGCTGCCCAATCGCGCAGCGCGCTGGTTTTGGCCGGCAGGCTGACGGACTGGCCTTCACTCAGTTGGCGATAAACGTTTTGCAGGTCTTCCAACAGAACGCGCCACGACACGCCGTCCACCACCAGGTGATGGATGGCGATCAGCAAGCGTTGCTGGCCTTGCGGCCCGTCCACCAGCAAGGCGCGCAACAGCGGCCCCTGTGCCAGGTCGAGGCTGCGCTGGGTGTCGGTGAACAACGCCTCGCACGCCTGCATGTCGCGCACCTGCGCCTGCAGCAGCACGCCGCCTTCCGGTACGCCCAGGTGTTCGGCATGCCATTGCGCACCACGCGGGGTAAAGCTCAAGCGCAGCGCGTCGTGGTGTTCCAGCACGGCCAGCAGCGCTTGCTCCAGGCGATGGGCATCGAGCAGTTGCAGCGGCTTGAGCACCAATGCCTGGTTCCAATGCTGGCGCGCCGGGATATCGGTGTCGAAGAACCCGTGCTGAATCGGCGTGAGGCCCGAGGGGCCGGTCAGCAATCCTTGCTCGGCGATGATGAGCTCCGAGCGGGTCGCCACGGCAGCCAGGCTCTGTACGGTCTGGTGCTGGAACAGGTCACGAGGGCTGAAATGAATCCCGGCCTGGCGCGCACGGCTGACCACCTGGATCGACAGGATCGAGTCGCCGCCCAGTTCAAAGAAGTTATCGTCGAGGCCGACTTGCTCCACGTTCAGCACCGCGCACCAGATGGCGGCCAGGCTGTGTTCCAGCTCACTGCGGGGCGCCACGTAGGCTTGGCGATTGGCCTCTGGGTCCGGCTCCGGCAAGGCGCGGCGGTCGAGCTTGCCGTTGGCGGTCAGCGGCATGCTCGGAAGCACGATCAGATGCGCGGGCACCATGTAGTCCGGCAATTGCGCCTTGAGGTGTGCCTTCAACGCGTCGCGCAAGGCGGCGTGTTCGGCATCGCTGACCAGGTATGCCACCAACTGTTTGCCGCTCGGTGCATCCAGGGCCAGCACCACCGCTTCACGTACAGCTTCATGTTCGAGCAAGCGCGTTTCGATTTCGCCCAGTTCGATGCGGAAACCGCGGATCTTCACCTGATGGTCGATGCGCCCCAGGTACTCCACCAGGCCATCGGCGCGTTGGCGTACCAGGTCGCCGGTGCGGTACAGGCGCCCGCCTTTGGCGACAAACGGGTCTGCGACAAAACGCTCGGCGGTCATTCCCGGCCGCTGGTGATAACCCTGGGCCAGGCCGGCGCCACCGATATACAGCTCACCGCTGGCGCCCTGTGGCACCAGCGCCAGGTCGGCGTCGAGAATGTAGGCCACGCGCGCGCCGACGATGCTGCCAATCGGCACACTGCCAGCGCCCTGCTCCAACTGCTCAGGCGCCAGGCTGGCCAAGGGCATCACCACGGTTTCGGTGGGGCCGTAGGCGTTGAAGAACAGCTGGGGCGTGAACGCCGCACGGATGCGTTGCAGGTGTTCGCCGGTCAAGGCTTCGCCACCGGTGATGCACATGCGCACCGGCAGCGTCTGTTGTTGGGTCGCCAGCCACTGCGCCAACTGGCTGCCGTAGCTGGGGGTAAAACCGAGCACATTGATGCGATGGGTACGGATCAGCCCACAGATTTCTTCGGCATCCCACTGGCCCTGGGCGCGCAATACCACCCGCGCCCCGCACAGCAGCGGCACCAGCAAACGCTCGGTGGCGGCGTCGAAGTTGATCGAATAAAAGTGCAGCTCGCAGTCATCCGGGCGCATGTCAAAGCGCTCGATCACCGCTTGGCAATGCATGGCGATCTCACCGTGGGACACCACCACGCCTTTGGGCTTGCCCGTGGAACCCGAGGTGTAGATGAGGTACGCCTGGTGTTGCGCCAGACTCACAAACGGCAGCGCTTCGGCGGGGTAATTGGCCAGCACCGGCGAGTCATCCTCCAGGCACCAGCACGCCACCGTCGCCGGCAATTCGCCCAGGGCTTCGAACAGGGCCGCATCACTGAGCAGCAGGCCGATGCCACTGTCTTCGATCATGTAATGCAAGCGGTCCAGCGGGTATTCCGGGTCCAGCGGCACGTAGGCGCCGCCGGCCTTGAGGATCGCCAGCAAACCGATGACCATTTCCAGCGAACGCGGCAGCGCCAGGCCCACGCGCACCTGCGGGCCCACGCCACGCTCGCGCAGCATCCAGGCCAGGCGGTTGGCGCGCTCATCCAGTTGCGCATAACTGAGGGTCACACCGGCAAAGGTCAGCGCCGGGGCATCCGGCCGCTGGCTGGCCTGCTGACTGAACAGCTGATGGATGCACTGGTCGAGGCGATGCGCGCCCTTCTCAACGCCCAGGCTGTCCTGCAAGGCGCGTTGCTCATCGGCGCTCAGCAACGGCAATTCGCTGAGGCGCTGGCGGGGATCGGCGATCAACGCTTCGAGCAGGTTGCGCCAATGCGCGGCCATGCGCGCAATGCGCGGCTCATCGAACAGGTCGGTGCTGTAGGTCAGGCAGCAACCCAGGCGATGGTCGAGGTCGGTGACTTCCAGGTTGAGGTCGAACTTGGTCGCCCGCGCATCGTTGGCCAGGTACTCCACGGTCATGCCGGCCAGTTGGCGGCTTTGCTGGAATTCCCAGCGCTGCACGTTGCACATCACCTGGAACAACGGGTTGTACGCCGCGCTGCGCGGTGGTTGCAGAGCTTCCACCAGGTGGTCGAACGGCAGGTCCTGGTGGGACTGGCCCTCGATCACGGTGTGACGCACCTGCTCGAACAACTCGCTGACCTGCATCTGCCCAGTGAGCTGGCAACGCAGCACCTGGGTATTGAGGAACGCGCCAATCAAGCCTTCGCTTTCCGGGCGGATACGGTTGGCCACGGGCGCGCCGATGCGCAGGTCGGTCTGGCCGCTGTAGCGGTAGAGCAACACCGCCAGGGTCGCGGTCATGGTCATGAACAGCGTGAGGCCGTGTTGCGCGTTGAAGGCACGCACGCGGGCGGCCAGTTCATCGCTCAAGTCAAAACGGTACAGCTCGCCCCGGTGGCTTTGCACGGGTGGCCGGGGACGGTCACCGGGCAGTTCCAGCAACGGGTGTTCGTTGCCCAATTGCGCGGTCCAGTAGTCCAGCTGGCGCTGGCGTTCACCGGCTTCCATCCACTGGCGTTGCCACACGCTGTAGTCGAGGTACTGCACCGGCAACGCTGGCAGCGGCGAGTCGCGCTCGTCGATAAAGGCTTCATACAAGGCGCTGAGTTCACGGGCAAAGATGTCCATGGCCCAGCCTTCGGTGACGATATGGTGCAGGGTCAGCACCAGGTAATGTTCCTGCTCGCCGGCCTTGACCAGGCAAGCGCGCAACAGCGGCCCGGTTTCCAGGTTGAACGGCGTGTGCGCCTCGACATCGGCCAGTTGCTGTAAACGCTGCTGGCGTTGCGGCTCATCCAGCGCGGAGAAATCCTGCCAGCCCATGCGCATATTGGTTTGCGACGAGACCTTCTGACAGGCCACACCGTCAACGCTTGGGAAGGTGGTGCGCAGGGTTTCATGACGCATGATCAAGGCCTGCAAAGCGGCCTCGAAACGCCCCACATCCAGCACACCGCGCAGGCGCGCCATGCCACCGACGTTATAGGCCGGGCTGTCCGGTTCCATCTGCCAGAGGAACCACATGCGCTGCTGGGAATAGGACAAGGGGACCGGCTGGCTGCGGTCGACTTTGGCGATGGCCGTCTGTTGGTTGCGCTGGCCCGCCGCCTGGATCAGCCCGACCTGCTCGGCAAAATCGCCCAGCTCGCTGGCTTCGAACAGGGTGCGCAGCGGCAGTTCGACGTCACAGGCCTGGCGGGTGCGAGAGATGATTTGCGTGGCCAGCAACGAGTGCCCGCCCAGTGCGAAAAAGTCATCGCGCAGGCCGATGCGTGGCAGGCCAAGCACCTCGCGCCAGATCGCGGCGATTTGCAGTTGCAAAGGTGTGTGCGGTTCGACGTGTTCGCGGGTTTGCCATACCGGCTCTGGCAAGGCACGCCGGTCGAGCTTGCCGCTGGGGCTCAGGGGCATGGCGTCCAGGCGCATCAGCAGCGCGGGCACCATGTACTCCGGCAGCTCGGCGGCCAAGGCGATTTTGACCGTTTGTTCATCCAGTTCGGTGTCGGCGGTGTAGTAGCCGATCAACTGGGCATCACGCACCAGCACCACCGCCTGGGCGATGCCTGCGAGGGCCAGCAGGCGCGCTTCGATTTCTTCCGGTTCCACACGGAAACCGCGCAGCTTGACCTGCTGATCGAGGCGTCCGAGGTATTCAAGCACGCCATCGGCGTTCCAGCGCGCACGGTCACCGGTGCGGTACAACCGAGTGCCCGCCGCCCCCAATGGGTCGGCGACAAAACGTTCGGCTGTCAGCCCGGCACGGCCCAGGTAACCCCGCGCCAGGCCGATACCGCCGATGCACAGTTCGCCCGGCACACCGGCCGGCAACGGGTTGAGCTGCTCGTCCAGCACGCGGCAGATCACATTGCCCAACGGCCGGCCAATCGGCGAGCGCTCGCCATCCGAGGCGCTGCAGTGCCAATGGGTGACATTGATCGCGGTCTCGGTCGGGCCATAGCGGTTGTGCAATTGCGCCGCGGGCAAGCGCGCCAATACGCGGTTACGCAACTCGGCGGGCAAGGCTTCGCCACCGGAGAACAGCCGACGCAGGCTGGTGCATTCGGCCACCAGCGGCTCGTCGATAAACAGCTGCAACAGCGGCGGCACGAAGTGCAGCGTGGTCACCCCATGTTCCTGCACAAGCTGCGCGATACGGTGCGGGTCGCGATGTTCGCCCGGCCCGGCCAACACCAGGCGGCAACCGGTAATCAATGGCCAGAAGCATTCCCACACCGACACGTCAAAACTGATCGGCGCCTTTTGCATCAGCACATCGGTGTCGTTCAGTTGATAGGTGGCCTGCATCCACTGCAACCGCTCGGCCAGGGCGCCGTGGGTGTTGCCCACGCCTTTGGGTTGGCCGGTGGAACCGGAGGTGTAGATCACGTAGGCGAGGTTATCGCCGTGCAGGTGTAAACCTGGCGCCTGGGTCGGCCAGCTGTCGAGGTGCAGGCTGTCCATGGCGATCACGCACACGCCTTCGGCACTGGGCAGTTGGGGGAGCAAGGCGGTCTGGGTGAGCAGCAGTTGCACGCCGCTGTCCTTGAGCATGTAGGCCAGGCGTTCGGCGGGGTAATCCGGGTCCAGCGGCACGTAGGCGCCACCAGCCTTGATGATGGCGAGCAGGCCGATCAGCAGTTGCGGCGAACGCTCGGCGGCGATGGCCACGCACACGTCCGGGCCGACGCCTTTGTCACGCAGGTAATGGGCCAGGCGGTTGGCCTGGGTGTGCAGTTGGGCGAAGGTCAGGCTGCCGTCCTGCCAGACCAGCGCGGCGGCGTCCGACGTCTGTTGGCTGAGCAGCTCGGGCAGCCAGTGCCGGGCCGGTGCGCAGGGGGCTTCGCTCCAGGCCTGCTGTTCGTCAGCTTGCATCAACGGCAGGTCGCCGATGGCGTGTTGTGGTTGCGCGCACACAGCGTGAAGTAGATGGATGAACTGCTCGGCCAGGCGCTGGATGGTCGCGGGCTCGAACAACTCGTCGGCGTAGTCGAACGACAGGCTCAAGCGCCCATTGCGATCTTCTTCGCTGTGCAATTGCAGATCGAACTTGGCTTCGCGGCTGTGCCAGGGCAATTCATCGGCCAGCAGGCCCGGCAGGCGGCGCAAGGCACTGAGGTCACGTTGCTGGTGATTGAACATCACCTGGAACAGGCCCTGCTCGCGGGCCTGGGGGAAGGCTTCCAGCAATTGCTCAAAGGGCAGGTCCTGATGGGCCTGAGCGGCCAATGTGGTCTCGCGAGTGGCGGCCAACAGCTGGTTGAACGGCAGGCGCCCGTCCAGCTCGGCGCGCAGTACCAGGGTGTTGATAAAGAAGCCGATCAAGCCCTGGGTTTCCTGGCGTGGGCGGTTGGCGTTAGGCACGCCGATACGGATATCGCGCTGGCCACTGTAGCGATAGAGCAAGGTCTGGAACGTTGCCAGCAGCAGCATGAACGGCGTCGAGTCGTGGGCCTGGGCGGTCTGGCGGATCGCCGCGCTGAGGCGCGCATCCAGACGCTGGCTATGGCGCGCGGCGCTGTGCCGATGCTGGGCGGCGCGCGGGTGATCGGTGGCCAGGTTCAGGGCCGGATGCTCGTCACCCAACTGTGCTTTCCAGTACGCGAGCTGTCGCTGGCCCTCGCCTTCGGCCAGCCATTGGCGCTGCCAGCTGCCGTAGTCGGCGTATTGCAAGGCCAGCGGCGGCAGCTCCAGGAGTTGGCCCTGGGCGGCAGCGGCGTACAGGCGCGAGAACTCGTCGATCAGGATATTCAGCGACCAACCGTCGGCAATGATGTGGTGCAAGGTCACCAGCAAATGGTGCTCTTCATCGTCCAGGCGCACCAGGGTCACCCGCAGCAATGGGCCTTTTTCCAGGTCGAACGGGCTGCGCGCCTGGTCTTCGCGAACCTGTTGCGCACGGGCTTCGCGCTCGGCGTGGGGCAAGTCGCTGAGGTCGATGAGCGGCAGTTCGAAATCCGCCGAAGCCTCGACACGCTGGAACGCCTGGCCGTCGCGCTCGTAGAAGCATGTGCGCAGGGCTTCGTGACGCTGGATCAGCTGCTGGAAGCTGTGGCGCAGTGCGTCCTCATCCAGCTCGCCGCGCAGGTGCAAGGCGCCGGGAATGGTGTAGGCGCTGCTGTGGGGGGCCAGTTGCCAGGTGATCCACAGGCGGTTCTGTGCCAGGGATTGGGGCAGGTCTTCCTGGCGCGACAGGGCATGGATCGAACCTTGGGCCACGCCGCCGTCCTGTTGCAGTTGCGCCACGGCCGTGGCAAAGGCCGCGAGGGTCGGCGCTTCGAACAGCAGGCGCAGATTCAGCTCCAGCCCGAGGGTTTCGCGCAGGCGGGCGACCACTTGGGTCGCGGTGATGGAGTTGCCACCCAGCAAGAAAAAGTGATCGTCGCCCGCCACATGAGCCAGTTGCAGTTGCTCGCACCAGATCGCCGCGATCTGCTGTTGCAGGTCCGATTCCAGCGCCACTTCGCTCGCCGGCCCCTGCTGCCCGGGGAACTGCGCGTAACTGTCGAGGCTGCCATCGGCATGCCGAAGCGCACAGGCCGCACGCTGCACTTTGCCGCTGGAGGTCTTCGGCAAGGCACCGGGGTTGAGCAGCACCACCACGCTCGGGGCTTGCTGGCAGGCCTCGGCCACGGCTTGGCGGATCGCTTTGATCAGCGCTTCGGGCGGCAGGATTTTCTGCACGCTGCGGCTGATTTCCGCGGCGATGCCGATGCCTTCCAGGCCCTGGTCATTGACCGCAAACGCGGCAACCCGGCCCTTGCGCACCCCTTCCACTTCGCGCTCGATGGTCTGTTCGATGTCCTGGGGATAGAGGTTATGGCCGCGCACGATCAGCAGGTCTTTCAGGCGCCCGGTGATGTACACCTCGCCATCGCGGATAAAGCCCAGGTCACCGGTGCGCAACCAGGTGCGGCCAGCGTGCTGGACGAAGGTCTTGGCGCTGGCTTCAGGGTTGCGCCAGTAGCCGTGGGCGATGCTCGGGCCCGCGGCCCAGAGTTCGCCGACGCACTGGTCGGGCAGCTCGGTGAGGGTGTGCGGGTCGGCGATCAACACGGCGTGGTCCGGCTGGCGGGTGCCGCAACTCATGATCGCAGGGCCCTGCCCCGGTTCAGCGCGGTTGGCGGCCAGCGCCTGCTCGTCCACGCGCAGCGCGGGAATGCCACGGCCACGAATACCGCCCGCGACAAACAGGGTGGCTTCGGCCAGGCCGTAGGAGGCGAAGAAATTATTGGGGGTGAAACCACAGGCGGCGAATTTTTCCGCGAAGCGTTCCAGGGTGTCGAGGCGGATCGGTTCGGAGCCCGAATAAGCCACGCGCCAGCGGCTCAAGTCCAGGCGCTCCAGGGCCGACTCACTGACCCGTTCGCTGCACAGGCGGTAGGCGAAATCCGGGCCACCGCTGATGGTGCCGCCGTATTCGCTGATCGCCTCCAGCCAGCGCAAAGGTCGGCCAAGGAAGTAGGCCGGCGACATCAACACGCAAGGCACGCCGCTGAAAATCGGTTGCAGCAAGCCGCCGATCAGGCCCATGTCGTGGTACAGCGGCAACCAGCTGACGATCACGTCGTCGGGGTTGAGGTCGATGCCAAAACCACGGCGGATCAGCACTTCGTTGGCTACCAGGTTGCCGTGGCTGACTTGCACGCCCTTGGGCAAGGCGGTGGAGCCGGAGGTGTATTGCAGGAAGGCGATGTCGTCGGCCTTGAGGTCGGGCTCGACCCACTGGTTGGCCTGCTGCGCCTCCAGGGTGTCGACGCTCAACACCGTGGGCGCATTTTCAATCTGCGCCAGGCCCTCACTGAGGCTGGCAATGGTCAACAGCAGCCGCGGCTCGGCATCGCTGATGATCGACAGCAGGCGCTCCTGGTGATGACGACGCGTGGACTCCGGCGGATACGCCGGCACCGCGATCACCCCGGCGTACAGGCAACCAAAGAACGCCGCCACATAGTCCGGGCCACTGGGGAACAGCAACACCGCGCGCTCGCCCAGGCAAGCAGTGGCTTGCAAGGCAGCGGCGATGGTGCGGGCGCGTTGGTCGAGGTCGCGATAACTGAGCACCACACTGTGCTCGGCGCTCTCGGCGAGGAAGCGCAACGCCACCTGGTCCGGCGTCTGCGCAGCACGCTGTTGAAGGGACTGGACCAGGGTGCGGGGGAGTTCGAAGGCGTCCATCATGGGGTTCCTGCCTGAAATCGGCTTACGGGAAATTCGGGAAGTCGGTGGGGTTCAGCCGGCGACGAGCTGCCGCGCCGCGCCAATGCGCCAGCGGGTCAGATGCTCGTCGGCATAGCGACGCACACAGCGCAGCACGGCGCTTTCGTGCTGCACGAGGAAGAAGTGGTGGCCGTCAAACATGTCCAGGGAAAACCCACTGGCGGCCTCAAGTTGCCAGTCGAGCAACTGGTCGGCACGTACGCTGTCCTGCTTGCCTCCGAACACATGGATCGGCAGCGCCAGGGGCTGGCGCTCGCCATAGATGAAACTGCCGCACAGCAGAAAATCGGCACGCAGGATCGGCAACATCAGTTGCATCAACTCAGGGTTGGCCAGGGCTTCCTCGGCGGTGCCTTGCAATTGCCGCAGGCGGGCGATGAGTTGGGCATCGGTCTTTTCGACGGCGTACTCGCTCACATCACGACGCGCCGGGCCCGCCGTACCGGACGCAAACAACGCCAGGGGCGCAGGCAGATTGCGCGCGTTTAAAGCGTGAGCCAATTCAAACGCCAACAGCCCGCCAAGGCTATGGCCGAACAAGGCATAAGGGCCATCCAGATCACGGCTGATTTCTTCAGCAAGCTGCGCGGCCAAGGCCTTGATATCGCGCTGCAACGGCTCGTCCATGCGCATGCCGCGCCCCGGCAATTCCAGCGGGCACACCTGCAGCCAGTCCGGCAGCACCCGGCGCCAGCGCGCATAGACCGAGGCGCTGGCGCCTGAATGGGGCAGGCAAAACAGGCGTAGCCGCAGGGGCGTACTCATCGCGCGAGGACTCCAAACTGAAACACGCTGAATGCACGATAAAAACCCATCTGGTCCTCCTGCGGGTGCTGATCCTTGGCCGTTGTACTAACGAACCTGTCACCCATGAGAACGGACGGAGCCTTCAAATAATTAGTCGCCGGGGGCGAGCGAGACGTGGTTCACACCTTCGCCAAAGGCATAAGATTAGTTCGTCTTCTCATTTGACAATCATTATCATTCAGCATAATTTGTTGCCCGATGTGTAGGAGGCCTCAGCAGGGATGCCCTCCCCTAACCTATTAGCAACAAGGTGATTTCCATGACGGAACAAGTATCCACAGGCAGGTGCGATTCACCCCTTCTCCAGGCGTTCGTCGACAATCGGCTGATCCTGGTGAAGATCGCGGCCCGCATCACCGGGTGCCGCTCCCGCGCCGAAGACGTGGTGCAAGACGCGTATTTTCGGTTGCAGTCGGCGCCGACCATCACCTCATCGTTCAAGGCCCAACTGAGTTATCTGTTCCAGATCGTGCGCAACCTGGCGATCGATCACTACCGCAAGCAGGCCCTGGAGCTCAAATACTCCGGGACCGAAGAGGAAGGCTTGAATGTGGTTATTCACGGCGCTTCACCGGAAACCTCGCACATCAATTTCAACACCCTGGAAAACATCGCCGACGCCCTGACGGAGTTGCCACAGCGCACCCGCTACGCGTTCGAGATGTACCGCCTGCATGGCGTGCCGCAAAAAGACATCGCCAAGGAGCTTGGGGTGTCGCCGACCTTGGTGAACTTTATGATTCGCGATGCGCTGGTGCATTGCCGCAAGGTGTCGGGTAGCCATAGCGATACGTTTGCGCGGCGGGTTTGAGCGCAGCGAGGGCATTCTGGGTAAGGGCCCACGGTAACCACGATGCGAAGCGAGTCGCTCTTGCTCTTGATCTGCTTTTGATCTTGATCTTAAGCGCCCCGTCAAATCACGCTGGCCGAACGCAGGCTTGAATTCGTGGGTAACCCGGCAGGACGCCGGGTTAGCCGTCCTGGGCCAAGGATGGCCCATGACGGCGGCCCACGGATTCAAGCCGGAGTGAGGGCACACCGAGCCTAGGCGAGGTGCCGAGTGGTGGGGCAAGAGCCTTTTGCTTACTTTTGGGCTCTTTTCAAAAGTGAGCCGCTGTCAGAGCGGAACCCTAAGTGGCCGTTACCGCAGGAATGGATATGTACTCGGTATAACTGCGTCGACTGTCAGCCCGCATTCGCGAGCAAGCCCGCTCCCACAGTTTGATGTGGGGTGTCAGGTAGATTGGCGCCGGCTAGCAGGCCGCTATCGCAGGCAAGCCAGCTCCCACAGTTGATCCCACTGAGCCCGATGGATTTTATTTACAAAGACCTCAGGGCAGCGGCGTCACATCAATACGATACGGCTCAAAAATTTTCAGCATCTGGCCACTGTCGCGCAGACGCTTGAGCAGTTCGGCAAACGCCTCCCCCGTGATCGGTGCCTTCGGCCGCAGCAACGCATAATGGTGATACACCTGATCAATACGCTCCGACACCAAAAACTGCCCCGCCATGTCCGCGTTGCGCACCATGAAATCACTCAGGTACGAACGGGTAACCAACGCAATATCCGCACGCCCACGGGCAACCATCAGCAAATTACTGTCATGGGAATAGGTCAACGTCGCATTGAAACGCTCGGCCATGTTCTTGGGATCAGGATTGAAGTCAGCAAAGGCATAGTGATACCCGCTGAACACCGCCAGGCGCTTGCCGGTGAGGTCGGCAAAATAACCCTGGTCGCGCCCAGGCTGACGCTGAGCAACAAAAATCTCCGCATCTTCCAGCCCCATATCAACACTGGTATGCGCAATATTCTGCCAACCCCAAGACGGGTTTTCGAAGATCGCCATGTCAACCCGGCCTTGCTCGAAGTCACGAAAACGCCGGGGAATCGAGGTAGGCACCACCACAAACTGGTAATCAGTTTGCGCAGCGTTCAACGCCTCGACCAATTGCGGCAGCAACCCGGTGTCGGCGCCTTGTTCGGGGCGTACGGTGTAGGGCGGAAAATGCGCCGCGCCGATTCTCACCAACTGCGCGGCACCGACCTGCGTCCACGCGGCGGTGCCCAGTGCCCATAAAGTAAGTCCTGCAGCCAGCCGCCATGGCGAAAACATCGAGGCACACACCGTTGAAGAGTTTAATGCCGATAAGCTAGGCGTTTTTACTGGGGGAGACAACTTTCGCCAGCAAATTAATAACTTGCGCCTCAGTCCGACTTCAGCACCATCAACAGGGCCTCTTCGGCCAACTCTTCAAGGGTCAGGCTGCCTTGGGCGCGAAACCAGGTGGTGGTCCAGGACAAGGCGCCAGTGAGGAAGCGCCGGGTGATAAACACATCGCCCCGGATGTAGCCAGCGGCCTTGGCCTCGCCCAGCACCTGCAACCAGATCTGCTCGTACACGTCACGCAGGGCCAGCACGTGCGCCTGGCCTTCGGCCGACAACGAGCGCCATTCGTAGACCAGCACCGCCATGGCCTCGCCACTGCCGCCCATGATCGACTGCAACTCGCAGCGGATCAGCGCCAGCACGCGTTCACGCACCGTGCTCGCCTCCTCCAGTGAAGCGCGCATCATCGCGGTGTTGTAATGGATGGTTTCCTCCATCACCGCACGCAATATCTCATCCTTGCTCTTGAAGTGATGGAAGATGCTGCCGGACTGGATGCCCACGGCGCTGGCCAGATCTCGCACAGTGGTGCGCTCGAACCCCTTGTTGCGAAACAGATGAGCCGCGGTTTGCAGCAACTTGCCGCGGGCGCTCTCGGGGTCGGTCAATTGGCCTGCGTCGACCATGGTGCGCATCACCCCCAGGGCTTTGTGCTCATCCATGCTGCTCTCCTTCACGTCTACTGTCGTCTTGGCCGGCAATTTAGGCCGTGACTGCCACCCAAGCAAGCGCTTGGGTAAAACTTGTGACTGGAGTTTACAAACCAAGCGCTTGCTTGGTAGTCTCGACGCCAGCCCTTGGAGGAAGGATTTCTCATGAGCAAGACGGTACGTATCGGCTGCGCCAGCGCCTTTTGGGGCGACACCTGCACCGCCGCCGCCCAATTGGTGCAGGGCGGCGCCCTGGATTATCTGGTGTTCGATTACCTGGCGGAAGTCACGATGTCGATCCTCGCCGGTGCCCGCCTGAAAGACCCCAAAGCCGGTTACGCCACGGATTTTGTCGAGGTGCTGACACCCCTGTTGGCGGATATCCAGCGCCAGGGCATCCGGGTAATCAGCAATGCCGGCGGTATCAACCCCCAGGCCTGCGCTGCCGCCCTGCAAGCGGCCTGCGATAGCGCGCACATCCCGCTGAAAATCGCCGTGTTGCTCGGCGATGACCTGCACCCTCAACTCAAACAGCTGCCGCCTGTCACCGATATGTTCAACGGCGCCCCACTGCCGCCCCTGTGCGTGTCCGCAAACGCCTACCTCGGCGCACCGGGCATTGCCCAGGCCCTGGGGCTCGGCGCTGATATTGTCATCACCGGCCGGGTGGTCGACAGCGCAGTGGTCAGCGCGGCACTGGTGCATGAATTCAACTGGTCGTGGCAGGACTACGATCACCTGGCCCAGGCCGCCCTGGCCGGGCATATCATCGAATGCGGCGCCCAATGCACCGGCGGTAACTTCACCGACTGGCGTGACGTGCCGGACTACGAACACATCGGCTTCCCTATCGTCGAAGTCAGCGCCGACGGCCAGTTCACCGTCAACAAGGTCGAGGGCAGCGGCGGGCTGATCAGCGAACTCAGCGTGGCCGAACAACTGCTGTATGAAATCGCTGACCCGCGCGCCTATGTGCTGCCAGATGTGATCTGCGATTTCAGCCAGGTCAAACTGCAGCAACAAGGCAAACATGCAGTGCGCCTGCACGGCGCCAAGGGCCTGCCACCCACCGACCAGTACAAGGTCAGCGCCACCTACCCCGATGGTTTTCGCTGTACCGCCAGTTGCCTGCTTGCCGGCATCGACGCGGTGGCCAAGGCCGAGCGGGTCAGCCAGGCGCTCATCAACAAGACCTCGGAGCTGTTCAGCCTGCGCGGCTGGGCGCCCTACACCGACGTCAACATCGAACTGCTCGGCAGCGAAGCCACCTACGGCGCCCACGCCCGGCGTGCGGATTGCCGTGAAGTGGTGGTGAAGCTGGCGGTGCGGCACCCGAGCAAGCAGGCGCTGGTGCTGTTCGCCCGCGAGATCGCCCAGGCGGCCACCGGCATGGCCCCGGGGCTGACCGGCATTGTTGGCGGGCGGCCGACGGTGTATCCGCTGATCCGGCTGTTTTCGTTCCTGGTCGACAAATCATCCTGCAGTGTTTCCATCGAGTACCAAGGCCAACGCCATGCCGTTGAGTTGCCCGCCTGCGCGCCCCTGCTCACGCCCGCTGCGCCCATCGAGCCAGCCAAGCCCCAGGGCCGTGCCGACGCCAGCGTGCCGTTGGTCAAACTCGCCGTGGCGCGCTCCGGTGACAAGGGCAACCACAGCAATATCGGCGTGATCGCCCGCCATCCGGACTATCTGCCGTGGATCGCCGAGGCCCTGACCCCGGAGGTGATCGTCGACTGGATGGACCACGTGCTCGACCCGATCCATGGCCGCGTCGAACGCTGGTACTTGCCCGGCAGCCACAGCCTCAACTTCCTGCTGGAAAATGCCCTGGGCGGTGGCGGCATCGCCAGTTTGCGCATCGACCCCCAGGGCAAGGCCTTCGCCCAGCAACTGCTGGAAATCCCCATCGCCGTCCCGCAACACATTGCCGACCAACTCAGCTAAAGGACCGTCGCCGTGGCCTTCGATTCGATCTTCAAAGCCGACCTGTTCCAGGGGCACACCGTGATTGTCACCGGTGGCGGCAGTGGCATTGGCCGCTGCACCGCCCATGAACTGGCGGCCCTTGGCGCCCGCGTGATCCTGGTGGGGCGCAAGCCGGACAAGTTGCAGCAGGTAGCCCAGGAAATTACCGAAGACGGCGGGGTCGCCCATTGGCGGGCCTGTGATATCCGCGATGAAGAGGCGGTGAAAGCACTGATCACGCAAGTTCTGCACGACCACGGTCCCATCCATGGCCTGGTGAACAACGCTGGCGGCCAATACCCGTCGCCACTGGCCGCGATCAACCAGAAGGGCTTTGAAACCGTGCTGCGCACCAACCTGGTGGGCGGTTTCCTGATGGCGCGGGAAGTGTTCAACCAGTCGATGAGCAAGCACGGCGGCGCAATCGTCAACATGCTCGCCGACATGTGGGGCGGCATGCCCGGCATGGGCCACTCCGGCGCGGCGCGCTCCGGCATGGACAACTTCACCAAGACCGCCGCGTTTGAGTGGGGCTATGCCGGGGTGCGCGTCAACGCCGTAGCGCCTGGCTGGATTGCCTCCAGCGGCATGGACACCTACGAAGGCGCGTTCAAGGCGGTGATTCCCACCCTGCGTGAGCATGTACCGCTCAAGCGCATCGGCACCGAGTCGGAAGTCAGCGCGGCCATCATATTCCTGCTCAGCCCGGCTGCGGCCTTTATCAGCGGCAGCACCCTGCGCATCGACGGCGCCGCCAGCCTGGGCAGCCGCGCATGGCCGCTGCACAAGGCGCAGGCGCCGAGCGAGCCGTTCAATGGGTTCCACCGCGCTTACCTGCCGGATGTGCTCAAGGCGGAGCAATAACGCCATGCCAGTCATTGAAACCCTGATCGACCCCAACAGCCCAACGTTCGCGCAAAACCGCGAAGCCATGCTGGCGTCCATCGCCCAGTTGCGCCAGCTGGAACACACCCTGCTGGCCAAGGCCCAGGAAGCCAAGCCCAAGTTCGACAAGCGCGGCCAATTGCTGCCCCGTGAGCGCCTCAACCTGCTGCTGGACCCCGGCGCGCCGTTCCTGGAGCTGGCCAGCCTGGCCGGCTACAAACTCCACGACGACAAGGACGGCAGCGCCGCCGGTGGCGGGCTGATCGCCGGTATCGGCTATGTCAGCGGCGTGCGCATGCTGGTGGTGGCCAACAACAGCGCGATCAAGGGCGGCACCATTTCCCCTTCCGGGCTGAAGAAATCCCTGCGCCTGCAACAGATCGCCATGGAGAACAAATTGCCGGTGGTGACTCTCGCCGAAAGCGGCGGCGCCAACCTCAACTACGCCGCCGAGATTTTCGTCGAAGGCGCGCGCAGTTTTGCCAACCAGGCGCGCATGTCGGCCATGGGCTTGCCGCAGATCACCGTGGTACACGGCTCGGCCACGGCCGGCGGTGCGTATCAGCCGGGCTTGTCGGACTACGTGGTGGTGGTGCGCGGCAAGGCCAAGCTGTTTCTCGCCGGACCACCGTTGCTCAAGGCCGCCACCGGTGAAATCGCCACCGATGAAGAACTGGGGGGCGCGCAGATGCACGCGCAAACCGCCGGCACCGCTGAGTACCTGGCCCAAGACGATGCCGACGGCGTGCGCATCGTGCGTGAAATTGTGGGCCTGCTGCCCTGGAATGACCGCTTGCCGCACGCGCCCCAACGCGCCTATCGCGAACCGCTGTACCCGATTGAAGAGCTGTTGGGGCTGATCCCCGAAGACCCGAAAAAACCCTACGACGTGCGCGAAATCCTGGCGCGCCTGGCTGACGGTTCCAACCTGTTGGAATTCAAGGGCGAGTTCGACCCCCACACCATCTGCGCCCATCTGCATATCCAGGGGCGCGCGGTGGGAGTGATCGGCAACAACGGCCCCATCACGCCGAAGGGCGCGAGCAAGGCCGCGCAGTTTATCCAGCTGTGCGACCAGAGCCGTACGCCGTTGCTGTTTTTGCACAACACCACCGGTTTCATGGTGGGCACCGAGTCGGAACAGCAAGGGGTGATCAAGCACGGCGCGAAGATGATCCAGGCAGTGGCCAACGCCCGAGTGCCTAAACTCACCATCGTCGTCGGTGGCTCCTACGGTGCCGGCAACTACGCAATGTGCGGCCGCGGCCTGGACCCGCGCTTTATCTTCGCCTGGCCCAACAGCCGCACCGCGGTGATGGGCGGCGCACAAGCGGGCAAGGTGCTGCGCATTGTCACCGAGGCCAAGCAACTCAAAGACGGCCTGGTGCCCGACCCCAAGGTGCTCGACATGCTTGAACAGGTCACCGCGCAGAAACTCGACAGCCAGTCCACCGCCCTCTACGCCAGCGCCAACCTGTGGGACGACGGGCTGATTGATCCACGGGACACCCGCACCTTGCTCGGGTTTTTGCTGGATATCTGTCACGAAGCCGAACTGCGGCAACTGCAACCGAACACCTTCGGCGTAGCGCGCTGATCGTTCCCACGCTCCGCGTGGTAACGCCAACCAGGACGCTCCGCGTCCCAACCGGGAGAACAACAAAAATGATCTTCACCCAGGAACACCAGGAACTGCGCCGCACCGTGCGCGCCTTCGTCGACCGCGAGATCAACCCGCACGTGGATGAATGGGAAAAAGCCGGGCGCTTTCCCATTCACGAGATCTTCCGCAAGGCCGGCGACCTCGGCCTGCTGGGTATTTCCAAACCAGAAAAATTCGGCGGCATGGGCCTGGACTACAGCTATTCCATCGTCGCCGCCGAAGAGTTCGGCACCATCCGCTGCGGCGGCATCCCCATGTCCATCGGCGTACAGACCGACATGTGCACCCCGGCCCTGGCGCGCTTCGGCTCCGATGAGCTGCGCGAGGAGTTCCTGCGCCCAGCCATCAGCGGCGAACAGGTGGGCTGCATCGGCGTCTCGGAAACCGGTGCCGGCTCCGACGTGGCCGGGCTCAAGACACATGCGCGCAAGGATGGCGACGACTATGTGATCAACGGCAGCAAGATGTGGATCACCAATTCACCCAGCGCCGACTTCATCTGCCTGCTGGCCAACACCTCGGACGACAAGCCGCATATCAACAAGTCGCTGATCATGGTGCCGATGAACAGCCCCGGCATCAGCATCAGCCCGCCCCTGGAAAAACTCGGCATGCACAGCTCCGAGACCGCCCAGGTGTTTTTCGACGGCGTGCGCGTGCCGCAACGCAACCGCATCGGCCACGAAGGCGCTGGCTTCATGATGCAGATGTTGCAGTTCCAGGAAGAACGCCTGTTCGGCGCGGCCAATATGATCAAGGGCCTGGAGCACTGCATCGACAGCACCATCGAGTACTGCAAGGAGCGCCAAACCTTCGGCAAGGCGCTGATCGACAACCAAGTGATCCACTTTCGCCTGGCAGAACTGGCCACCGAAATCGAATGCCTGCGCGCCTTGGTCTACCAGGCCACCGAGCAGTACATCAAGGGCCAGGACGTCACGCGGCTCGCCTCCATGGCCAAGCTCAAGGCCGGGCGCCTGGGCCGTGAGGTCAGCGACAGTTGCCTGCAATATTGGGGCGGCATGGGCTTCATGTGGGACAACCCGGTGGCCCGCGCCTATCGCGATGTGCGCCTGGTGTCGATTGGCGGCGGTGCCGACGAAATCATGCTGGGCATCATCTGCAAACTGATGGGCACCCTGCCCGGTAAAAAGCCATGAATACCTTGCTGCTCGAAGCCCATAACGGCGTGCTGCACATCACCCTCAACCGCCCCGAATGCCGCAATGCGATGAGCCTTGAAATGGTCAATGAACTGCGTGCGGTACTGGCGCAGTTGGACAGCCAGGTGCGTGCCGTGGTGATCAGCGGCGCGGGTGGGCATTTTTGCGCGGGGGCCGATGTGAAGGATCTGGCTCGCGCCGGGGGGCAGTTGCAAGCATTGAACCGTGCATTTGGCACCTTGCTGCAAGAGGTGCAGGCGCTGGCGCAGGTGGTGATCGTGGTGCTGCAAGGCGCGGTGCTGGGCGGTGGGTTCGGGCTGGCGTGTGTGAGTGATATTGCGATTGCAGCAGGCCAGGCGCAGTTCGGCTTGCCTGAGACCCGCCTGGGGTTGCTGCCGGCGCAGATTGCGCCCTTTGTGGTCAAGCGTATTGGCCTTACCCACACGCGGCGCTTGGCGCTGACGGCGGCGCGGTTTGATGGGGTGGAGGCCGGGCGGCTGGGCGTGGTGCATTTTGTCGAGCACGACTCGCAGGCATTGGCGCAGCGGGTGGAAGAGGTATTGGGGCAGGTATTGCAGTGTGCGCCAGGGGCGAATGCACGGACCAAGACCTTGTTGTTGGCCAGTGTGGATGAGCCCCTTGAGGCAGTGCTGGATCGCGGGGCGCAGTGGTTTGCCGAGGCGGTGAGGAGTGAGGAAGGGGTTGAGGGGACGCAGGCGTTTGTGCAGAAGCGAAAGCCGAGTTGGTCTGGATGACGCCATTGCAGGCAAGCCAGCTCCCACAGGGAAACATATTTCAAATGTGGGAGCTGGCTTGCCTGCGAAGAGGCCCTATCACACGCCACATTCATCAAGGGATAACCCAATGCCCGCCTTCACCAAGATCCTGATCGCCAACCGCGGCGAAATTGCCTGCCGCATCCAGCGCACCGCCCAGGCCCTGGGCTATCGCACCGTGGCCGTCTACAGCGACGCGGATACCGATGCCCTGCACGTACAGATGGCCGACGAAGCCGTGCACATCGGCCCGGCGCCCGTACACCAGTCCTACCTGAACACACAGGCCATCCTCACCGCCGCCCAACTGACCGGCGCCGACGCCATTCACCCCGGCTACGGCTTCCTCTCGGAAAACCCTGACTTCGCCCGCGCCTGCCAACAGGCCACGCTCACCTTCATCGGCCCTAGCGCCGAGGCGATCGAACTGATGGGCAGCAAACGCCTGTCCAAACTCGCCATGCTCGACGCCGGCGTGCCCTGCATCGCCGGCTACCAGGGCAGCGCCCAGGACGATGCCACCCTGCAACAGGAAGCCGAGCGCATCGGCTTCCCACTGATGATCAAGGCCAGCGCCGGTGGCGGTGGGCGTGGCATGCGCCTGGTGCACCAGCGCGAACAGTTGCTGGAGCAATTGCGCACCGCACGCTCGGAAGCCATGAATGCGTTCGGCAGCGACGAGTTGATTCTCGAACAGGCGCTGATCGACCCGCGCCACGTGGAAGTGCAACTGTTCGGCGACCGCCATGGCAACCTCATCTACCTCGGCGAGCGCGACTGTTCGATCCAGCGCCGCCATCAGAAAGTCATCGAAGAAGCGCCCTGCCCCGTGATGACGCCCGAACTGCGCCAGGCCATGGGCGAGGCCGCGCTCAAGGCCGGGCGGGCGGTGAATTATGTGGGCGCCGGCACCGTGGAGTTTCTGCTCGACCGTAACGGTCAGTTCTATTTCCTGGAAATGAACACGCGCCTGCAAGTGGAACATCCCGTTACCGAGATGATCACCGGCCTCGACCTGGTGGACTGGCAGTTGCAGATCGCCGCCGGGCAAGCGCTGCCACTTACCCAGGCACAGGTGACCCTGACCGGCCACGCCATGGAAGTGCGCCTGTACGCCGAAGACCCGGCCCAGGGCTTCCTGCCGCAAACCGGTGACGTGTTGCGTTGGGAACCCGCCCCCGGCGTGCGCATCGACCATGGGTTGCGTGAAGACCAAACCATCAGCCCGTTCTACGATCCGATGCTGGGCAAGATCATCGCCCACGGCGCCAGCCGCGAAGAAGCCCGGCGAAAACTGCTGCGGGCCGTGGAAGACACGATATTACTGGGCGTAGCGACCAACCAGCGCTTGCTCATCGACCTGCTCAAGCACCCGGACTTTATCGCCGGCGACTTCAGCACGGCCTTGATCGCCGAACACTTCAGCGTCATCCCACAGCACACGGCGAGCGCTGAACAACTCTCGCTGGCCGCCGCGCTGTTTTATCAACACAGCGCCAACCAGCACTCACATGCCCTCGCGCGCTGGCGCAACACGGCGAGTGCCCCGGTGACGTACCGCCTGGAGGCCAACGGCCAACTCCACAGCGTCAGCGTTGAAGACCTGCTACTCACCACCGACGGTCGCCACGCCACCTTTGTCATCAAGGGGGTTCGCCGCCGCATCGCCTATCACCTGGACGGCAACCGGCTGTGGCTGCCAGGGCTGACCGTCACCGACCGCACCCAGCAAGTCGCCAGCCGCCCGGCCGATGCCAGCAGTGGCACGGTCCAGGCACCCATGGACGGCGCCATTGTCGATATACGGGTGTGCGTCGGTGAGAACGTCAGCAAAGGCCAACTGTTGCTGGTGCTCGAAGCGATGAAAATGGAGCACCCGTTGAAGGCCGGTATCGATGGCACGGTCAAGGAACTGCGCGTCGTGACGGGCGATCAGGTGCGCAACCGCCAGGTTTTGCTGGAGATCGAATAACGCCCCTAGGCGGAACTACAGGGCCGGGCTACGCTCTATCCCCATCAGGAAGGGACGAGTACGGGAACCTGCACCATGCCTCATTGGCTGATTATTGACCTTGAAGCCACAACGGATGACGGCGGCTGGCCCGTGACGGAGATGGAAGTCATCGAGATCGGCGCCAGCCTGGTCAACCGCCAGGGCCGCGAACTGGACCACTTCCAGCGCTTTGTGCGGCCCTTGCGGCGGCCATTGCTGACGCCCTTTTGCCGCAAACTCACCCATATCACCCAGGCCAATATCGACATGGCCGCGCCGATCACCGAGGTATGGCCACTGTTCGAGCGCTGGCTGGGCCAACATCAGCCACGCCTGGAAGGCTGGGCCAGCTGGGGGGATTATGACCGCGTGCAGCTTGAACTGGAGTGGCAGCGCCACGGCCTCGCCAGCGCCCTGGGCGACACCCCGCATGTGAACCTCAAGCAACGCTTTGCCAAGGCCCGGCGCCTGGACAAACCGCTGGGGCTCAATGGGGCGCTGCAATTGGCCGGGATGCAATTCAATGGCCAGCAGCATCGCGCCCTGGAGGATGCACGCAATACCGCGCGCCTGCTGCCGCTGATATTGCCGGTCTAGGCAGCGTCCACAGCCTTGGGCATACTGGCCAGCCAATTTCCTTTGATGCTACCCACCTGTAGGAGCGAGCTTGCTCGCGAAGATCGCCAACGAAAACCCAGCGCTTCTGGTTAAACGCGGTGTTCTCAGGTTTCTCGCGAGCAAGCTCGCTCCTACAGTGGTTGGCGTAAGCCTTGACCTTTTTCCGAGGATTCACCCATGTTCAAAGTCAACGAGTACTTCGACGGCACCGTCAAGTCGATCGCTTTCGGCACCGCAGAAGGTCCGGCGACCATCGGCGTGATGGCTCCGGGTGAATACGAATTTGGCACCGCCCAACGCGAAATCATGCACGTGGTCTCCGGCGCCCTGACCGTGAAGCTGCCTGAGAGCAGCGACTGGGAAACCTTCGCCGCCGGCAGCCAGTTCCACGTCCCGGCCAACAGCAAGTTCCAGTTGAAGGTCGCGGTGGACACCGCCTACCTGTGTGAATACCGCGGCTAAGCAGTACCCGCCACACAAAAAAGCCCGTCTCTCACGAGACGGGCTTTTTTTATTCCAGCACCGTTACCGGCATGCCGACTTCCAGGCGCCCAATGCCATCGTTGACCAGGTTCTGGCCGAACATCGCGCCCTTTTCGGTCTTGCGGTAGGTTTCCAGCGTGGCGAAGGGCTCGCGGTCGGCGCTGCGTTCGCCGGTCTGGGGGTCGATGGTGGTGAGGATGCACCGCGAGCACGGCTTGACCACCCGAAACTCCACGTCGCCGATGCGCACGCGCTTCCAGCCATCTTCGGCGAAAGCCTCGGCGCCTTCGATGACCAGGTTGGGACGAAAACGCAGCATCTCCATCGGGCGACCGATCTTCGTACACAGATCGTCGAGGGAGCCCTGGCCGATCAACAGCAAGGGGTAGCCGTCAGCGAAGCCGACCTTGTCGTCATCCTTGCCATACCCGGCTTCGGTGGTGCGCGCTCGTTCCAGGGGCAGTTGCACCAGGCGCGTCGGCTTGCCAATGAACGCGCTGACCCAGGCCGCGGCCGCATCGCCAGCATCCGGCACGCGCAGGGTGTCACGCCAGATGGTCACACCACGCAGTTCGCTGGCGCTGCCTGGCAATGCCACGTCCAACGGCGCGTAGCCCGGCGAACTCAGGGTCAGGCCCCCGCTGCTGTTCCACAACGCGATGAGCTGGCTCATCTTCGCCACGGCCCGCTGCGTCAGGAACCGCCCGCTGGCTTCATCCACCAGCATCCAGCGTCGATCCCCGTCCAACCCGAGTTTATCCAGGCCAATCTGCTGCAAGGCTTCGGCCTTGCCGGACTTCAAGGGGTAACGGTACAACGCGCTGAGACGCAGCATGGGCCTGCCTTCCTAGGAAACAAAGTGTCATCCTAAAGTCAGGCGGGCATTTCGTCCAACATCAGACGCTGACGCACCACATCCACCAGCTTGTCCGGCTGGAATTTGGAGAGGAAATTGTCGCAGCCGACCTTCTTGACCATCGAGTCGTTGAAGCTGCCCGACAACGAGGTGTGCATCACCACATAGAGGCCACGCAGGCGCGGGTCGTTGCGGATCTCGGTGGTGAGACGGTAGCCATCCATCTCGGGCATTTCGGCGTCGGTGAAGATCATCAGCAGTTTGTCGGTCATCATCTGGCCGCTGTCGGCCCAGGCCTTGAGCATGTTCAGTGCCTTGAGGCCGTCGCTGGCAATGTGCATCTTCACGCCCAACTGGCCCAGGGTGTCGCGCAACTGCGACAAGGCCACGTTGGAATCATCCACCAGCAGCACTTCACGGCCACGGGCACGCTCCAGCACCGGGTCTTCAAGTTTGTCCCGGGAGACCTTGGCGTTGTAGGGCACGATCTCGGCGAGGACTTTTTCCACGTCGATGATTTCCACCAGTTGCTCGTCGACCTTGCTGATGGCCGTGAGGTAGTGCTGGCGACCGGCGCTGGTCGGCGGCGGCAGGATGGCTTCCCAGTTCATGTTGACGATTCGGTCGACGCCACCCACCAGGAACGCCTGCACCGAGCGGTTGTACTCGGTGACGATAATGGTGCTGTTGGGGCCCGGCACCAAAGGCCGCATGCCGATGGCCTGAGACAGGTCGATCACCGGCAGGGTCTGGCCACGCAGGTTGACCACGCCGCAAACAAAGGGATGGCGCTGGGGCATCAGGGTCAGTTTGGGCAGTTGCAACACTTCCTGCACCTTGAACACATTGATCGCGAACAACTGCCGTCCGAAAAGGCGGAACATGAGAATTTCCAGGCGATTCTCACCCACCAATTGCGTGCGTTGATCTACCGTGTCGAGAATGCCGGCCATTGAAAGCTCCTGGTGTACACGCAGGTGTGCGCTGAAGGGGTGTGCGGTTCGTATAGGCGGTTATCGGCGGCAAGCGCCAAACCTTGACCCTGTTAAAATGCCACGCAAACACGTTGATGTCACACTGACATCATGCTTTACTGCATTCACCCCTCTCAACGCTTACAACGACCCCGCACGACACTCGAATCGGCGCGCGGTTCCCCCATGTAAGGGATTCCCCTATGCGCAATCGGGCCCAACCTGATATTCGCGATATCTAATAGCCATTAATGTGACGCCATTCTCATTGCATGAATGGAGTCAGGCTTTTGTTTGCCAACCCAAGCCCTTGGTCTGCGGGCCTTTCAGGCACTCACGTATCGGCAACTGAAGTTGCGTCATCTCGCATAACAGCGGCTAAAGGCGGCATTCGTGAGTTTTTCAATAAACGTCCTACTGGATTATCGGAAGCAGCCTACACACCCCAGTCGTATTTCAGCGCTAGTTTTAAGCCATTCACCCGGTGCGACATCTCATCACCCGACCTTAAGTTGTGGAGACTTGCATGATGAATAGCGCGAACGAATGGCAAACCGCACTTCCCGAGTTTTTGCTGGAAGCCGAAATGCTGCTGGCCAAGTCTGAGGAATGCCTGAACCACCTGCATTTGATCCGCAATGACAGCGACGCCATCGACTGCATGAAAACCAGCCTGGCCAAACTGGCTGAAAAGGCCGACGGCCTGGCCCTGCAGGCGATCAGCGAATTCTCCCGGCATATTCAATACCTGATCGCCAATGCTGTGAGCCCGGTGCAGCTGCATGACCAAGCCCTGGATGCGTTGCACGACTGCCTGACGTTACTGGCCTGGCAACTGGAGCTGATTGACATCCGTACCGGGGAACTGGGCCTGGATGACAGTGAGCAAACTTCGCTGATTGCCACGGTGACCTCGCAGATTCCGCAAAAAGACTACGGCCATCACCAGCTTCTACAGCAGAGGTCTTAATGCCAGGAAAGGTCGTATTTAATACCCAAGTTATCTAAAAGCGACCGTTTAAGCCAAAGATGAAACACTTCTAGAGGCTGAAGAAATATCAATTAGCCAGCACCTTAAAAATTGTACAAATCAGTCTAACTAATACAACTCAAGAGCGCTGGCCTGACCGTCAGGGCATTGATGTGGTTAATATATCGACCGAGGAATATGCCAGGCGACCAACGGTAATAGTGGTGGTACCATGCCCCGCTCGAAATGAAGCAACTTCATTATGGATAACCACGATCCGGCACCGCACGCTCGACAGAGCCCAGTCAACCGCCGTGACCGGTCTTCGCGCAGTGAACCCTCATTGGCTCCATCCGCTATGTACGCCAGCCTCAAATCACTCATCACAAGGTTCGTGTGCCGCAGCCATGCACGCCACCTCATCTTTGCCCTGTGCCTGTGCTCGCTGCTGGTCAGCCTATGGGTTTACCTGCAAGGTGCGCCGCTGCCGTTAGTGATTGTGTTACTCAACCTGGCCACGTTGGCGGTGGTAGCCCTGCACCAGTGGCGCTCGCGCAAAGCCATCAAGTTTCAGCCCCAGGAACTGGCCGACCGCCTGCTGCAAGTCCAGGAAAACGAACGCCACCGACTCAGCCGCGAGCTGCACGATGACATCGGCCAACTGCTGACCGCCGCCAAGCTGCAAAGCGAATGGCTGCAGCGTCGCCTGCCCCAAGACCTGCAAAGCCATTGTTCGGTGCTGTGCAACACGCTCAATGAAACCCTGGCCAAGGTGCGTGACGTGTCCGCCATCCTCAACCCTCGCCAACTGGCAAGCCTGGGGCTGGAAGCCAGCCTGCGCGCGCACCTGCTCAAGACCCTGGAAAATACCCAGGTGTGCTGGAGCCTGGAGTGCCAGCAACGGCTCACCGGCATTCCCGAAGAAATGGCCGTGGCGGCCTTTCGCATCACCCAGGAAGCGGTCACCAACATGCTGCGCCATGCCAACGCGCACAACCTGCTGGTGCGCCTGCAACGCTTGCCTGAAGGGCTGTCGCTGATGATCTGCGATGACGGCCAGGGCTTCGAACCTGCCGCCGACCCCGCCAAGGTAGGCCAACGGGGCATGGCCGGCATGTGCGAACGGGCCCTTCAGTTGGGCGGCACCTTGTCCGTCAGCAGCCAGCCGGGCAAAGGCGCACGTATCCACGCACTTTTCCCCTGGGCACCCCGCGCCCTCGAACGGGCCAGTGCCCATAAGGTTCTGCAGTGACCTGCAATCTGCTCCTGGTCGATGACCATGCCTTGATTCGCGCCGGCGTGCGCGCACTGATCCTGGATATCCCTGGCTACAGCGTGGTTGGCGAGGCCAGCGATGGCGCGCAACTGCTTGAGACATTCAGCGCCCTGCAGCCCGACATTGTGCTGCTGGACCTGTCGATGAAACACACCGGCGGCCTGGATGCCTTGCAGCAACTCAAGCGCGCCTACCCCAAGTGCAAGGTGCTGATCCTGTCGATGCACACCGACCCCGAGATGATCATGCGCGCCCTGGAGTCTGGCGCCCACGGCTACCTGCTCAAGGACACCACCGCCCACGAACTGGAACACGCCCTGCAGGCGCTGCGTAACAACGAACGCTACCTGAGCCCCGCCATTGCCCACACGGTGATCAATCAGGCGCTGGTTCGCAGCCAGGGCCCGAGCACACCAGTCGCCCACAGCCACAACCTGACGGCGCGGCAATTGGAGATCCTGCGCTTGATCGTGCGCGGCAAATCCACCCGGGAAATTGCCCACGGCCTGGGCCTGAGCATCAAGACCGTCGAAGCCCACCGCTCGCAGATCATGAAGCGCTTGCAGATTTTTGACGTGGCGGGCCTGGTGTTATTTGCCGTGCGTGAGCAGATCATCAGCCTGGACGACTAACGGCGAACCCAGCGGCAAGTGCACGCGCAGGGCCTTGGGCAGCGCCTCGAAATGCAGATCGTCGCCTTCCAGCGGCTCACCGTCGAGGTTGATGTACAAGCCCTGTGCCACCTTGATCTTCACCCACGGCAGGCGCGCGCGCACAAACATGGTGTCCAGGCCCCAGCCGTTGTTCATCAACTCACGCAGCGTGCCAACCACTTCCTGGGGCGCCGGCAGAATGCTGACATCCAGCAGCCCGTCATCAGCCAATGCACCGGGGCACAACACATGCCCACCACCGGCCTGGCGACCGTTGCCGATACCCAGCGCGAGCAACTCGCCTTTCCAGTGGAAATCCGGGCCTTCCAATTCACCGTAGGCAGCTTTCAATTCACTGAAGCGGGTTAAACCGGTAAACAGGTAAGCGGCACCGCCCAAAACCTTCTTCAAATCTTCGGAGGTATTGGCCGTGACCTGGCTGCCAAACCCACCGGTGGCCATGTTCAGAAAGATTTGCCCACCCACCTGGCCAAGGTCGATGGCCCTGGGCTGTACGTCCAGCAAGGCCAGGGCGCCAGCCGGCTCCAACGGCACACCTGCCGCCTTGGCGAAATCATTGGCGGTGCCCAGGGGCATCAGCACCAGGCTGGCGTCAGTGTTGGCATGGGCCATGGCTTCAGCCACATCGCGCAGAGTGCCGTCGCCACCGCCGGCAATGATGTGGGTGTAGCCCGCGGCCAAGGCTTCATTGACCAGGCGCTGAGCATCGCCGCCCTCCCACGTCACCCGCACGGCCAGCTCCCCACCCTGCTCCCGCCGCGCCAGCACGGCAGCGCGCACATCCTCGTTGAGGGCTTGTTTGCCGTGGAGGATCAACAGGGCTCTGGGGGCGGTCATTTGAGGGAATCTCCTGGGTCTAGGTGCATGAAGGATGTTGACCCTGGGGGAACAGGAAAAGTCTGTGGGCTGAAGAAAATTGATTGAAGTACACAAATCAAACTGTGGGAGCTGGCTTGCCTGCGATGGCGGCGGCTCAATCGACAAACATCTCAAATCTGCCACCCAACGGTAACCACGATGCGAAGCGAGTAGCTCTTGCTCTTGCTCTGCTTTTGATCTCAGGCGCCCCGTTAAACCACGCTGGCCGGAATTCGACAGGGATTTGGGGGGTAAACCGGCAGGGATGCCGGTTTAGCCGCCCCGCGCCATGGATGGCGCGTGGCGGCGGCCGCCCCAATCACTGGCGGATTACGGGCACACCGAGCCTAAGCGAGGTGCCGAGTGGTGGGGCAAGAGCCCTTTGGTTACTTTGGGGCTTTTCCAAAGTGACCCGCCGTCAGGGCGGAACCCTAAGCGGCCGTTACCGCAGAAATGGATATGTACACAAATCCAATTGTGTCGCCTGCCAGGCCGCCTTCGCGAGCAAGCCAGCTCCCACAGTTGGATTGTGGGGCGTCAGGTAGATATGGGGCGCCTGGCGGGCCGTCATCGCAGGCAAGCCAGCTCCCACATGAACCAAGCAAGCCCAGCCCCAATCAGCCCTTGTGCAACTTGCTCATCAACTGCGCCTCAGCCTGAGTCAACCCACACGACTGGGTCAACTCATCCACCGTCGCCCCCATGCCAACCAGCTTGGCCGCCTGGGCAAACGACAGGTTCGACGGATCACGCTGCTCCAACTGCACCAACCTGTCCGGCAACGGCGCAAGAATCGCACGCAGTTCATGCACCTCATCCCCCACCCGCACCGCACTTTGCTGGAAATGATCAACACGCTTGACCAGTTCCAGAATGCGCCGGTCACGCACCGCATCGCGCTCGGCCTGTTGCAAGGCCAACTCCCGCTGCTGGCGCACATAGCGCAGCACAAACGCCAAGGTCCCGGCCCACAACAGGGCCAGGACAATCACCGCTGCCTCAAGGAACAATCAGATGCTCTCCAGTTCCGACCACTCTTCTTCGCTCATCATCTTGTCCAGCTCAACCAGAATCAGCAGTTCGCCGTTCTTGTTGCACACGCCCTGGATGAACTTGGCCGACTCTTCGTTACCGACGTTCGGTGCGGTTTCCACTTCCGATTGGCGCAGGTAGACCACCTCGGCCACGCTGTCGACCAGAATGCCGACCACTTGCTTGTCAGCCTCGATGATCACGATACGGGTGTTGTCGCTGACTTCAACCGTGTCTAGGCCGAACCGCTGGCGGGTGTCGATCACCGTCACCACGTTGCCACGCAGGTTGATGATGCCCAGCACGTAGCTTGGCGCGCCTGGAACCGGGGCGATCTCGGTGTAGCGCAGCACTTCCTGCACGCGCATCACGTTAATGCCGTAGGTTTCGTTGTCCAGCTTGAAGGTCACCCATTGCAGGATCGGATCATCCAAACCTTGTGCGGACGCTGACTTGTTCATTCATCTGACCCCTTCAAATGCCGCTATCGACGGCGTGTGTGCAAGTGGGCCGCGCAACCGCACGGCCCTTATTGTTCAATCAACTGCGTTTGTTCTGTGGCATGGCCTTCACCGCACCGCTGGCGATCAACTCGGCCAGTTCGGCGACATCCAGCAACGCGCACATGTGTTCGATCACAGTGCCCGCCAACCACGGCCGCTGGCCACGGTGGCTGCGCCATTTGATTTCATTGGGGTCCAGGCGCAACGAGCGGCTGACTTGATGCACTGCCAGCCCCCACTCGTAGCCCTGCACCGAGATCACGTATTGCAGGCCCTGGCGAAAATCATCGCGGTAGCGGTCGGGCATCACCCAGCGCGCCGTGTCCAGCACTTTGAGGTTGCCGGCCTGGCTGGGCAGGATGCCGAGGAACCACTCTGGCTGCCCGAACAACGGCGTCAGCTCCTGGCCTTCCAGGGAATAGATCGAGCCCAGGCACACCAGCGGCACCGCCAGGGTCAACCCGGCGACATCGAACAGCAGGCACTCGAACGGCTCGGCAGCCCACGAAGGGCGACCGTCGCCCGTCACCGGGGGCGGGGTGATGCTGGGCGGCAGGTGCACGTCCACCAGCGGTTCGACCACCGGCGGCGCCACCACGGCCGGGGCGCTCGGCACCACGACGGGCGCCTCCACCACCTGCGCGTCACGCGCCTGCTCTTCCATCACCGCCTGCTGGAATTCATCCAGCGGGCGGTCGGGTTCGACAGCAGGCTCGAGTACCAGAATCGGTTCTGGCATTTCTTCGGCCGTCGCATCCTGCAGCAAGGCATCCAGGTAGGATTCCAGTGCCAGTTGCGGCCGGGTCTTGAATTCGACGGGACGGTTCATCACGCCACCTGCGCCACAAGCTGTTGCGACAGCAGGTGCTTGAGCAACGCACGGTAAGCCAGCACGCCACGGCTCTTGCCGTCGAACTGCGACGGTGTGAGCCCGGCACGGCTGGCGTCACGCAGGCGCGTGTCCACCGGGATGTAGCCGTTCCAGATGGTGTCCGGGTAGGCATCGCGCAACACGCGCAAGGTGCCGAGTGACGCCTGGGTGCGACGGTCGAACAAGGTCGGCACGATGCTGAACGGCAGCGCTTGCTTGCGCGAGCGGTTGATCATCGCCAGGGTGCTGACCATGCGTTCCAGGCCCTTGACCGCCAAGTGCTCGGTCTGCACCGGGATCACCAATTGCTGGCTGGCCGCCAACGCGTTGACCATCAGCACGCCGAGCAACGGCGGGCTGTCGATGATCGCGTAGTCGAAGTCCTGCCACAGCTGCGCCAGGGTCTTGGCGATCACCAGGCCCAGGCCGCTCTGGCCCGGCGACTGGCGCTCCAAGGTGGCCAGGGCGGTGCTCGACGGCAACAGGGAAATACTGTCGTTGCTGGTGGGCAACAGCAGTTGCCCAGGCAGATCCGCCGGCACGCTGCCCTTGTGCAAAAACAGGTCATAGCAGCTGTGTTCCAGCGCATCCGGGTCGTAGCCGAAATAGCTGGTCATGGAACCGTGGGGGTCCAGGTCGACCACGACCACACGCTTGCCCGCTTCGGCCAGCAAGCCGGCCAAGGCGATGGAAGTGGTGGTCTTGCCGACTCCACCCTTTTGATTGGCAACTGCCCAGACTCTCATTCGGTTGGTTCCTCCCGGCGGGCACAGGCGCGACCGAGACATTGCATACGGTTATTGAGCCGGCGACGGAGAATTGACGTTACTCGGTCGGACCGGCGGCTTGACAACGGGCGGTGCAGTTTGTGTGCCAGCACGCTTCAACGCCGCATCCGGGGTGGCATTGGCAGTGCCGGTACCGGTCAGGCTGCGACGCACATCCAGGTTGCGCGAGACCACCAGCACCACCCGGCGGTTACGTGCACGCCCCTCCACCGTGGCGTTATTGGCCACCGGCTGGAATTCACCATAGCCCACCGACGCCAGGCGCTGGGGGTTCACCCCCTGCATGGCCAACATGCGCACGATGCTGGATGCACGGGCCGAGGACAGTTCCCAGTTGGTCGGGTACTGCGCGGTGCTGATGGGGAAATTGTCGGTGAAGCCTTCCACGTGGATCGGGTTTTCAAACGGTTTGAGGATCAAAGCGACCTTGTCGATGATGGTGAATGCCTGGTCACTGGGCAACGCATCGGCACTGGCGAACAGCAGGCTGGAGTTCAGCTCGATCTCCACCCACAGCTCGTTGCCACGCACGGTCATCTGGTTGGAGCTGATCAGGTCGCCAAAGGCAGCACTGATATCGTCGGCGATGCTTTTGAGCGGGTCGCTGGTGCCTTGGATGCCGGCGGCGGTTTCATCACTGTCATTGACCAGAGGCTTGGCCGGGGTCACGGTCTTGGGCCGCTCTTCACCGATGGGGATCGGCTTGAGCGCCCGCTCGGAATCGTTGAATACACCGACCAGTGCTTGGGAAATGATCTTGTACTTGCCTTCGTTGATCGACGAGATCGAGTACATCACCACAAAAAACGCGAACAGCAAGGTGATGAAGTCCGCGTAGGACACCAGCCAGCGTTCGTGATTGACGTGTTCTTCAGGCTCGCGACGGCGACGGCTCACAGACACTCCCCCCCACACACCCACCCCACTGTAGGAGCGAGCTTGCTCGCGAAAAACGTCAATACAGACGCGGGCATCCTGAATGCACGCGGCGCTCTCGGGTTCTTCGCGAGCAAGCTCGCTCCTACGGGGGTGCGGGTGCTCATGGGCATCAATCCATGAAGCCCTGAAGCTTCAATTCGATGGAGCGCGGGTTTTCGCCTTCGGCAATCGACAGGATGCCTTCAAGCAGCATTTCGCGATAACGCGACTGGCGCATGGCAATCGACTTGAGCTTACTGGCCACCGGCAGCAACACCAGGTTGGCACTGGCCACGCCGTAGATGGTGGCGACAAACGCCACGGCAATGCCGCTGCCCAGTTGCGAAGGGTCGGCCAGGTTGCCCATCACGTGGATCAGGCCCATCACCGCACCGATAATGCCGATGGTCGGCGCGTAGCCGCCCATGCTTTCAAAGACTTTGGCTGCATTGATGTCACGGCTTTCCTGGGTGTAGAAATCCACTTCGAGGATGCTGCGGATCGCTTCCGGCTCGGCGCCATCGACCAGCAGTTGCAGACCCTTGCGCGCATAGCTGTCGGGCTCGGCATCGGCCACGCCTTCCAGGCCCAGCAAGCCTTCCTTGCGGGCGGTGAGGCTCCAATTGACCACGCGGTCGATGCCGCCTGCCAGGTCAACCCGTGGCGGAAAAATGATCCACACCAGAATCTGCATGGCACGCTTGAACGAGCTCAAGGGCGACTGCAACAACGCCGCGCCCACGGTGCCACCGATCACGATCAGCGCTGCCGGGCCGTTGGCCAAGGCGCCGAGATGGCCGCCTTCCAGGTAGTTGCCACCAATGATGGCGACAAACGCCATGGTGATGCCGATCAGGCTCAACACATCCATCAGAGGCAGGCCTCCACCAGGTGCTTGCCGATGTCGTCCAGGCTGTAGACCGCATCGGCCAGGTCAGCCTTGACGATGGCCATGGGCATGCCATAGATCACGCAACTGGCTTCATCCTGGGCCCAGATGGCGCTGCCGCCCTGCTTGAGCAGGCGCGCACCTTCACGGCCATCGGCGCCCATGCCGGTGAGCACCACCGCCAGAACTTTGTCGCCGTAGGACTTGGCCGCCGAACCGAAGGTGATGTCCACGCACGGTTTGTAGTTCAGGCGCTCATCGCCCGGCAGGATTTTGATCGCGCCACGCCCGTCCACCATCATCTGCTTGCCGCCCGGCGCCAGCAGTGCCAGGCCAGGACGCAGGATGTCGCCATCCTCGGCTTCCTTGACGGTGATACGGCACAGCTTGTCCAGGCGCTCGGCGAACGCCTTGGTGAACGCCGCCGGCATGTGTTGCACCAGCACAATCGGCGCCGGGAAGTTGGCCGGCAGTTGGGTCAGCACCCGCTGCAAGGCCACCGGGCCACCGGTGGAGGTGCCGATGGCGACCAGCTTGTAAGCCTTGCGCTTGGGCGCCGGCGAATGGGCACTCGGCGTTGCGGCGGCACGTACCGGCGCTGCCGCAGGCCGGGCAACGGGCGCAGGCGCCGGGCGCGCAAACGACGAGCTCGGCGCCGCTGCTGCGGGCGCAGGCGTGGGGGCTGGCGCGGGTGTGCTGAACAGGCTGCGACGGTTACTGCGGGAAATGCTGTGCACCTTCTCGCACAGCATCTGCTTGACCTTGTCGGGGTTGCGCGAGATGTCTTCGAAATTCTTCGGCAAAAAATCCACCGCACCGGCATCCAAGGCGTCGAGGGTCACCCGCGCGCCTTCGTGAGTCAGCGAGGAAAACATCAAGACCGGTGTGGGGCAGCGTTGCATGATGTGGCGCACGGCGGTGATGCCATCCATCATCGGCATCTCGTAGTCCATGGTGATCACGTCCGGCTTCAAGGCAATGGCTTGATCGATCGCCTCTTTGCCGTTAGTGGCCGTGCCGACCACCTGGATCGTTGGATCAGCGGAAAGAATTTCCGAGACGCGGCGGCGGAAGAAACCCGAATCGTCCACCACCAGGACCTTGACTGCCATAAACACTCCGTTAGGCGGGGCGGGCATGACCGCCCTGCCCCACCAGAATCAAATTCGCCGTGCGGCGTAACGCTTGAGCATGCTCGGAACATCGAGAATCAGTGCGATGCGACCGTCACCGGTAATGGTTGCGCCCGACATGCCTGGGGTTCCCTGCAGCATCTTGCCCAAAGGCTTGATCACCACTTCTTCCTGGCCCACCAGTTGGTCGACCACAAAGCCGATGCGCTGGGTACCCACGGATAGAATCACCACATGGCCTTCGCGTTGTTCTTCATGGGCGGCCGAGGCCACCAGCCAGCGCTTGAGGTAGAACAGCGGCAACGCTTTGTCGCGCACGATCACCACTTCCTGGCCGTCCACCACGTTGGTGCGCGACAGGTCGAGGTGGAAGATCTCGTTGACGTTGACCAGCGGGAAGGCGAAGGCCTGGTTGCCCAGCATCACCATCAGGGTCGGCATGATCGCCAGGGTCAACGGCACCTTGATGACGATCTTGGAGCCCTGGCCCTTGGTCGAGTAGATATTGATCGAGCCGTTGAGCTGGCTGATCTTGGTCTTCACCACGTCCATGCCCACGCCACGCCCGGACACGTCGGAAATCTCGGTCTTGGTCGAAAAGCCCGGGGCAAAGATCAGGTTGTAGCACTCGGTATCGGTGAGGCGGTCGGCGGCGTCCTTGTCCATCACGCCACGCTTGACCGCGATATTGCGCAAAATGGTCGGGTCCATGCCTTTGCCGTCATCGGTGATCGACAGCAGGATGTGGTCGCCCTCTTGCTCCGCCGCCAAAATCACCTTGCCGTTGCGGGACTTGCCGGCGGCTTCGCGTTCTTCCGGGGTTTCTACACCGTGGTCGACCGCGTTGCGCACCAAGTGGACCAGCGGGTCGGCCAGGGCCTCGACGAGGTTTTTGTCGAGGTCGGTTTCTTCGCCCACCAGCTCCAGGTTGATTTCTTTCTTGAGCTGGCGCGCCAGGTCGCGAACCAGGCGCGGGAAACGGCCGAAGACTTTCTTGATCGGCTGCATCCGCGTTTTCATCACCGCGGTTTGCAGGTCGGCGGTGACCACGTCGAGGTTCGACACGGCCTTCTGCATGGCTTCGTCGCCGCTGTTCAGGCCCAGGCGCACCAGGCGGTTACGCACCAGCACCAGTTCGCCCACCATGTTCATGATGTCGTCCAGGCGCGCGGTATCCACGCGCACGGTGGTCTCGGCTTCGCTGGCGGGCTTTTCCGCTGCTGCCTGGGCCGCTGCACGCGCAGGGGCCGGGGCGGCGGCAGGTGCTGGCTTGGCAGCCGGCGCAGGTTTGGCAGCAACCGGTGCCGCAGTGGCAGCGGCTGGCGCTGCAACCTGGGCGGCAGCGGCCGGGGCCACTTCGCTGAACTTGCCTTTGCCGTGCAACTCGTCGAGCAGCGCTTCGAATTCGTGATCGGAGATCAACCCGTCGCCGGCCGGTGCGGCACTGGCCGCTGGCGCAGCGGCGGCCGTGGCGGCAACCTCGGGCAAGGCTTCGGCCACAAAGGTGCCTTTGCCATGCAGTTGGTCGAGCAGTGCCTCGAATTCGTCGTCGGTAATGTCGGTGCTGGCGTTGGCAGCGGGAGCTTCTGGCGCTGCGGCAGGCGGTGCCACGGCATCTGCTGCGAACTGGCCTTTGCCGTGCAACTGGTCGAGCAACGACTCGAACTCAGCGTCGGTAATGTCTTCACTGCTCGGCGTCGCGGCAGGTTGCACCGGCGCTTGCGCTTCGGCCTTGACCGCGCTGAGGGAGTTGAGCAGTTGTTCGAACTCGCTGTCGGTCACGTCCGGCTCGGCTTGCGCCACCGGCTCCGGCGCGGCCTCGACCACCGGCGCAGCCGCGGTGTCGGCAGGTTCGGCCAGGCGCGCCAGGGCGGCCAGCAGTTCCGGCGTTGCGGCGGTGATAGGCGCACGTTCACGCACCTGGCTGAACATGCCGTTGACCGCATCCAGTGCTTCGAGAATCACGTCCATCAGTTCCGAGTCGACGTGACGCTCACCCTTGCGCAGGATGTCGAACACGTTCTCGGCGATGTGACAGCACTCCACCAGCTCATGGAGCTGGAGGAAGCCGGCGCCCCCTTTTACAGTGTGAAAACCGCGAAAAATTGCATTGAGCAGGTTCGCATCATCCGGTCGGCTTTCCAGCTCGACCAGTTGTTCGGACAGTTGCTCTAGAATTTCGCCGGCCTCTACAAGGAAATCCTGAAGGATTTCTTCATCGGCGCCGAAGCTCATGTGGGTGCTCCTTAGAAGCCTAAACTGGATAACAGGTCATCTACGTCATCCTGACCTGACACAACGTCTTCACGTTTATCGGCATGAATCTGCGGACCTTCACCCTTGGCGAGATGTTTTTGTGGATCTTTTTCCGAGAGGATCGCTTCGCGGTCATGTTCGATGCCGGCAAAACGATCGACCTGGCCGGCCATCAGCACCAATTTGAGCAGGTTGCTTTCCACTTCGGTAACCAATTGGGTCACGCGCTTGATCACCTGGCCGGTAAGATCCTGGTAATCCTGGGCCAGCAGGATGTCGTTGAGGTTGCTGGCCACCGTGCGGTTTTCCTGTTCGCTGCGCGACAAGAACCCGTCGACGCGACGCGCCAATTCACGAAACTCTTCAGCGCCCACTTCGCGGCGCATGAAGCGGCCCCAGTCCTGGCTCAAGGCCTGGGCTTCGGTGGCCATGCCGTTGACCAGGGGCGTGGCGTTTTCCACCAGGTCCATGGTGCGGTTGGCCGCCGCCTCGGTCAGCCTGACCACATAGGACAGGCGCTCGGTGGCATCGGTGATCTGGGAAATTTCTTCGGCCTGGGGCATGCGCGGGTCAATCTGGAAATTGACGATTGCGCTGTGCAGCTCGCGTGTGAGCTTGCCCACTTCCTGGTACAGGCCGCGGTCACGGGTCTGGTTAAGCTCATGGATCAACTGCACCGCATCGGCGAACTGGCCTTTTTCCAGGCTGTCGACCAACTGGTGAGCATGTTTTTTCAGGGTCGACTCAAAGTCGCCCTGTGACGTTTCGTTATGCTCCATAGCTCCCCCGCGATGGCATTAGCCGTGGATGCGTTCGAAGATTTTCTCGATCTTCTCTTTCAAGGCCAGTGCCGTGAATGGCTTGACCACGTAACCGTTGACCCCGGCTTGGGCGGCTTCGATGATCTGTTCACGCTTGGCTTCGGCGGTCACCATCAGCACAGGCAGGCTGCGCAGTTTTTCATCGGCGCGCACGTGGCGCAGCAGGTCGATACCGGTCATGCCCGGCATGTTCCAGTCGGTCACCAGAAAGTCGATGCTCCCGCTGTTGAGAATCGGAATGGCCGTCAGGCCGTCATCCGCCTCCACCGTGTTGGTGAACCCAAGGTCACGCAACAGGTTTTTAATGATCCGCCGCATCGTTGAGAAGTCATCAACGATGAGGATTTTCATGTTCTTGTCCAATTCGACCTCCAAGCAGTCTTAAACGCGCCCAGCACCTGGACGCGCCATTTCAATCAACAGGCGTTACACAAAAAGGACTGCCCAGGGCACCACGGTACTCACCCGCAAAACCCTGCGGTTTCACGGTAGCGTCTGCAGTGTCCCCACACTGCCTGTCAGCGCGCGCGCCACTCGGCCAATCGCCCCCGCAAGCGGGCTGCGCACTGGCTATGCAACTGGCTGACACGCGATTCGCTGACCCCCAGGACCTCACCGATTTCCTTGAGGTTCAGCTCTTCGTCGTAGTACAGCGCCAGCACCAGCCGCTCACGCTCCGGCAAGTTGGCGATTGCGTCGGCCAACGCGCCCTGGAAACGTTCGTCTTCCAGGTCGCGCGACGGCTCCGTATGCGCGCTCGCGCCGTCCTCGTGCAGCCCTTCGTGCTCGCCGTCCTGTAAAAGGTCGTCGAAACTGAACAGGCGGCTGCCCAAGGTATCGTTCAAAATCCCGTAGTAATCGTCGAGACTCAATTGGAGTTCGGCCGCAACTTCATGATCTTTAGCGTCACGACCGGTTTTTGCTTCAATTGCACGAATTGCATCACTGACCATGCGCGTATTGCGGTGTACCGAACGCGGCGCCCAATCGCCTTTACGCACTTCATCGAGCATCGCGCCACGGATACGGATACCCGCATACGTTTCGAAACTGGCACCCTTGCTCGCGTCGTATTTGGTCGACACTTCAAGCAAGCCGATCATGCCGGCCTGGATCAAGTCTTCAACCTGCACACTCGCGGGCAGGCGCGCCAACAGGTGATAGGCAATGCGCTTGACCAGCGGCGCATAGCGCTCGATCAATTCGCCCTGGCTGTCACGTGCCGACTTTTTGTAAAGGTTGTAGCCGCTGGATGTCATAGCACCGGTCCTGCGCTCGTCTGATGCACCAATCGCTCGACGAAAAACTCCAGATGCCCCCGCGGGTTGGCAGGCAACGGCCAGGTATCGACCTTCTGGGCAATGGCCTTGAACGCCAGTGCGCATTTCGAACGAGGGAACGCTTCATAGACCGCACGCTGCTTTTGCACGGCCTTGCGCACACACTCGTCATAGGGAACTGCGCCGACGTATTGTAAAGCCACATCGAGGAAGCGATCCGTGACCTTGGTCAACTTGGCGAACAGGTTGCGCCCTTCCTGCGGGCTCTGGGCCATGTTGGCCAGCACGCGAAAGCGGTTCATGCCGTAGTCACGGTTAAGCAGTTTGATCAGCGCGTAGGCATCGGTGATCGAGGTGGGTTCGTCGCACACCACCAGCAGCACTTCTTGCGCAGCGCGCACAAAGCTGACCACTGACTCGCCGATGCCGGCGGCGGTGTCGATCACCAGCACGTCAAGGTTGTCGCCGATGTCGCTGAACGCCTGGATCAACCCGGCATGCTGCGCGGGGCTCAGGTGCACCATGCTCTGGGTGCCCGAGGCCGCCGGCACAATACGGATGCCTCCGGGGCCCTGGAGCAGCACATCGCGCAGCTCACAACGGCCCTCGATCACATCGGCCAGGGTATGTTTGGGTGTCAGCCCCAGCAGAACGTCCACGTTCGCCAAGCCCAGGTCAGCATCCAGCAGCATGACGCGACGGCCAAGCTCTGCCAGCGCCAGGGACAAATTCACTGACACGTTAGTTTTCCCGACGCCACCTTTGCCGCCGGTCACCGCGATCACCTGTACGGGATGCATGCTGCCCATTTTATTTCTTTACCTTGTCTTGCTTAGACGCAGGCTACATGGCTTGGCCGCGTGAATCGCTTGCAGACCATCGATGTAGGTACATTTCACGGTGTTCATCCTGCCTCAACCCACCCGTTTAGCCGGGTGGTGGTAAAGGTCGGCGAACATATCGGCCATCGCTTCCTCGCTAGGCTCGTCTTGCATTTGCACACTCACGGCACGGCTGACCAACTGATGACGGCGCGGCAGATGCAGATCATCCGGGATCCGCGGCCCGTCGGTGAGGTAGGCAACCGGTAATTCATGGCTGATGGCCAGGCTCAATACCTCGCCCAGGCTCGCGGTTTCGTCGAGCTTGGTGAGGATGCAGCCGGCCAGGCCGCAACGCTTGTAGCTGTGATAGGCAGCGGTAAGAACCTGTTTCTGGCTGGTGGTTGCAAGCACCAGGTAATTTTTCGACTTGATGCCACGCCCGGCCAGGCTTTCGAGCTGCATGCGCAGCGCCGGGTCGCTGGCTTGCAGGCCGGCGGTGTCGATCAGCACCACGCGCTTGCGCAGCAACGGCTCGAGGGCATTGGCCAGGGACTGGCCCGGGTCGACATGGGTCACCGGCACGTTGAGGATGCGGCCCAGGGTCTTGAGCTGCTCCTGGGCGCCGATGCGGTAGCTGTCCATGCTCACCAGCGCGATATTCTGCGCGCCGTACTTAAGCACGTAACGGGCGGCCAGCTTGGCCAGGGTGGTGGTCTTGCCCATGCCGGCGGGGCCGACCATGGCGATCACACCGCCCTCTTCCAGGGGTTCGATTTCCGGCGTGGCGATCATGCGCGCCAAGTGCGCCAGCAGCATGCGCCAGGCCTGGCGGGGTTCTTCGACTTCGGCGGTCAAGGCCAGCAGGTCGCGGGACAACGGGCCAGACAGGCCGATGCGCTGCAGACGACGCCACAGGTTAGCTTGCTGCGGCTTGCTGCCTTGCAGTTGGGTCCAGGCCAGCGAGCCCAGCTGCACTTCGAGCAATTCACGCAGGCCGTTGAGTTCAAAACGCATCGAGTCGATCACGCGCTGGTCAACTGCGGCAGCCGGGGCAGGCGCTGCAGGACGCGGCGGTTCGACGAACGTGGGCTCAACCAGCGGCTCAGCGGCGGTGAGCGGCAGGCCGGCAAACAACTGGCGATTGGTGCTGGCATCGCTGTCGCCACGCATGCTCAGTTCAGCCTGGGCCGACACAATGCGCGAGGCGGTCTTGCGCAACTCGTCTTCGAGTTCCATGTTCGGCACGCGCGGGGCCAGCGCCTGGGGCGTGTAATCCAGGGCAGCCGTCAGCTCGACACCGCCGGCAATCCGACGGTTACCGATAATCGCGGCATCGGCGCCCAGCTCATCGCGGACCAGTTTCATGGCCTGACGCATATCGGCGGCGAAAAAACGCTTAACTTGCATAACCCACTACCTCAGCCATTGGGCCCAACTGTCGCGACGATAGTCACTTGCTTATTGTCAGGAATTTCCTGGTAAGCCAACACGTGCAAATTCGGTACAGCCAGGCGTCCAAACCGCGACAACATCGCGCGAACCGGGCCGGCCACCAGCAGGATCACCGGGTTGCCCTGCATTTCCTGGCGCTGTGCGGCGTCGATCAACGAACGCTGCAGCTTTTCAGCCATGCTTGGCTCCAGTAAAACGCCCTCTTCCTGGCCTTGCCCTGCCTTCTGAATACTATTGAGCAATATTTGTTCCAACCTGGGTTCCAGGGTGATCACAGGCAGCTCGGACTCAGTCCCTACAATGCTTTGCACGATTGCGCGGGACACGCCGACACGCACCGCCGCCACCAGAGCGGCAGTATCTTGACTCTTGGCGGCATTGTTGGCGATGGCCTCGGCAATGCTGCGAATGTCGCGCACGGGCACCTGTTCGGCCAACAGCGCTTGCAGCACCTTGAGTAACTGCGACAACGACAGCACACCCGGCACCAGTTCTTCGGCCAGTTTTGGCGACGATTTGGCCAGCAAGCCCATCAATTGCTGGACTTCCTCGTGGCCGATCAGTTCGTGGGAGTGCTTGTAGAGAATCTGGTTGAGGTGCGTGGCGACCACGGTGCTGGCATCCACTACGGTGTAACCCAGGGACTGCGCCTGGCTGCGCTGGCTCACTTCGATCCACACCGCTTCCAGGCCGAAAGCCGGATCTTTGGCGGTGATGCCGTTGAGCGTACCGAACACTTGGCCGGGGTTGATCGCCAGTTCGCGGTCCGGGTAGATCTCGGCTTCGGCCAGGATCACCCCCATCAGCGTCAGGCGATAGGCGCTGGGAGCCAGGTCGAGGTTGTCACGGATATGTACAGTGGGCATCAGGAAGCCCAAGTCCTGGGACAGCTTCTTGCGCACGCCCTTGATCCGCGCCAGCAATTGCCCACCCTGGTTGCGGTCGACCAGCGGGATCAGGCGGTAGCCGACTTCCAGGCCGATCATGTCGATGGGCGTGACGTCGTCCCAGCCCAGCTCCTTGGTTTCCTGGGCACGGGCCGGAGATGGCAGCAGCTCCTGTTGACGGGCGATTTCCTGCTGGGCCTGGACCTTGACCTGGTTCTGCTTCTTCCAGAACAGGTAGGCCGCGCCACCCGCCAGGGCCGCCATGCTCAGGAACGAGAAGTGCGGCATGCCCGGCACGATGCCCATGATCGCCATGATGCCCGCCGCCACGGCCAGGGCCTTGGGCGAAGCGAACATCTGCCGGCTGATCTGCTTGCCCATGTCTTCGGAGCCCGAAGCACGGGTAACCATGATGGCCGCCGCTGTGGATAACAACAGTGATGGCAACTGCGCCACTAAACCGTCACCGATGGTCAGCAAGGCGTACACCTTGCCAGCATCACCGAACGTCATGCCGTGCTGGAACATACCGACGGCCACGCCGCCGATCAGGTTGATGAACAGGATCAACAGGCCGGCGATGGCGTCACCGCGCACAAACTTGCTGGCACCGTCCATGGAGCCGTAGAACTCGGCCTCCTGGGCGACTTCCGCGCGACGGGCCTTGGCCTGGCCCTGGTCGATCAGGCCGGCGTTGAGGTCGGCGTCGATGGCCATCTGCTTGCCGGGCATGGCGTCGAGGGTAAACCGCGCGCTCACCTCGGAAATCCGCCCGGCGCCCTTGGTCACCACCACGAAGTTGATGATCATCAGGATCGCAAACACCACGATACCGACCACGTAGTTACCGCCGATCACCACCTCACCGAAGGCCTGGATCACCTTACCGGCGGCGGCATGACCGTCCTGGCCGTGGAGCATCACCACCCGCGTGGAGGCCACGTTCAACGCCAGGCGCAATAGGGTTGCCACCAGCAGAATCGTCGGGAATACCGCGAAATCCAGCGGCCGCAGGGCGTAGACGCACACCAGCAGCACCACGACGGACAGGGCAATGTTGAAGGTAAAGAACACATCGAGCAGGAACGGCGGCATCGGCAACATCATCATTGCCAGCATCACCAGCAACAACAACGGCACACCCAGATTGCCCCGCGACAGGTCAGTCAGGGTGCCACGGGCCGTGTTGAGCATTTGAGAGCGATCTACCACCGGTATTCCTCGGGTCCTTGAAGCAAAGTTTTGACGCTGGAGGGCGACTTGGAGGCGGGGTTGCAAGAAGCCTTCCAACTTTGCTCTTGGAGTGATCGTCGGGTGGTAACCGATTCGAGTGTGGGAGCTGGCTTGCCTGCGATTGCGGTGTGTCAGGCATTAAGGTATCGGCTGTGAGCCAGCTATCGCAGGCAAGCCAGCTCCCACATTTGGATATGTGTGCATTCGGTACTGCTGAGGAAATTTCCGACAAGGATTTGGGGTTGCCCCTAGGAAATGCGCTCTCTAGTCTCCGTACACCGCTGCAAACGCAGCGGACGGGCGTCGCGGCCCGGATTACCTAGGAGCAAAAGCACCCTCTCCCTTTCAGTAAAAGGAGCTTCACAGTGATCAAACCCGCCCCAAATGCCCCCATCCGGCTGTTTACCGTAGCCAACGGCATCAGCACCGAAGACCTGCTGGTCAACCTCAGCGAAACCCTCGCCTCGGCCAATGCGCTGAGCTGCGACCTGGCCTTTGACCTGGACGGCCCTAAACGAGAGGAATTGCTTGGCGTTGCGCAGTTGATCGAACTGGCGCAGTTACTGGCTGATCGCCTGCACGTTGGCGCCGGAATAACGAGCGCCGCAAGCCGCGGATAACACGGTTCAAATGTGGCATTGCCCCCTGTAGGAGCGAGCTTGCTCGCGAAAAACGTCAACGATAACGGGCTTGCTGAATAAAGCGGCGCCTGCAAGTTTTTCGCGAGCAAGCTCGCTCCTACAAAATGCTTTAACTGACTGGCATTGGGGCAAACCTCCTCCCACACATGCAAATACTTCCAGGCGTCAGTTATCTTTGAAGCCCGGCAGCCCATGAGCAATACGCCATGCCTTCACGGTCTGCGTTACACCTTTGGGGGAGTTATCGACTCCAGGCTCTGGGTAATAGATCAAATCGGATCCCACCGGGTGCTCACTAACCTTCTCAAAGTGAAGCAAAAGCAGGTCAGCCCGGTCATCATTTTCAGCCTCCAGGTCTTCCCTGGCTAGCGCTTCCAATAACTCAACGAACTCGGACTCCGTGTAATCGGAGAAGCTCTTTTTCAATAGTCTGTCAGTCATTTTTTCCCTTAGAGGATTTGGGACTGCCCATCAGCATAGAAGGCTGCTGGTCAATCTCAGTGAAACACCCGCTTCGGCCAATGCGCTGTGCTAAGACCTTGCCTTTGACCTGAAAGGTTCGAAACGAGAGGAATTGCTCGGTGTTGCGCAATGATCGAACTGGCGCAGTTACTGGCTGATCGCCTACACGTTGGCGCCGGAATAACGAGCGCCGCAAGCCGCGGATAACACGGTCCAAATGCTGCATTGCCCTCTGTAGGAGCGAGCTTGCTCGCGAAAAACGCCAACGATAACGCGGGCTTCCTGAATAAACGCGGCGCCTGCAAGTTTTTCGCGAGCAAGCTCGCTCCTACAAAATGCTTTAACTGACTGGCATTGGGGCAAGCCCCATCCCACACATGCAAATACTTCCAGGCGTCAGTTATCTTTGAAGCCCGGCAGCCCATTAGCAATACGCCATGCCTTCACTGTCTGCGCTACACCTTCCGGGGAGTTATCGGCACCCGGCTCCGGGTAGAAAATCAAGTCGGTACCGTCAGGATGATCAGCGATTTGCCTGAATAGCTCTAGCAATTCACCTAAAGCCGCATCCGTACCACCTTTGTTGGCTGCACGGATTTGATTAATCAGGCTCACAAATTCAGTTGGCGTGCAGTCAGAAGAGCGCAAGGCATAACCTCAAGCTTTTTTGAAACCAGGCAGATGGTTGGCTGCACGCCATGCTTTGACCGTCTGGGTTATACCTTCGGCAGAATCATCAGCACCAACTTCCGGGTAGTAAATTAGATCGGTTCCCGCCGGATGGCCCGTTACCTCGCAGAACTGGTCAAGAAGATCTGCCATCACCTTATCCGTAACACCACTGCCGTTAGCTAAAAATATCGTCTCTATGAAACTGACGAATTGAGTTTCCGTATACTCAGAAATATTTTTTTTCATGAATTATTTACTAAGCGAAAAACATTCGGCCTATGTGTCTTTGAAGCTTGGCAGCCCCATGGAAAGACAATAATTTTTGATGCTCTGAATTACACCATTCGGAGAGTCATCTGCTCCATCTTCTGGATAAAACAGTAAATCACTACCCGCCGGATGCGGCACCAGCTTGTTGAAGTGTTCCACCAACTCGCCGCGTTCTTCCTCTGTCTTTGCATCGTCAATAGCAGCAATCAGCGCTTCAAATTCATGCTCCGTGTAATCGACAAGTGCGCTCTTCAAATTCATTACTCACCGCCTTTATGTATTTCGATATGACGCTTTGGCGTAACTGCTCGCAGATTGCTCACATCATAAACAGCGCCACCATTCTTGATAAGCTCCACATGATGTAATTCAAACGCAATCCGCTTCCCGGCATGCCCACTTGTCGGTGCAGCAGGCGCCAATCCTTTTGACATTGCAGAAAGGTTGCGCGAACTGAATTGCTGGTTAAATACCGAATCACTAGCTACTGCAATCCAAAACGCACTTCTGAAGTCATCAAAGCTATTAAATTTTTCCCCGCGCAATTGATCTGCTATTCGATTTGGTATCGGCGCCCCTAACTCCACTCCAGCCCCAGCCAACCATATACCCGTCACATCCTCCCCCTGCCCCGTCACAACCCCAGGCTGAAGGCGCACATTCATCACAATATACAGCGGCTTCACCCCCGACCCCGCCGGAAACACGAGGATAAAATCCTTGTACTCCGGCGGGTAAATCGGGCTGACGAGGATGCTATCCGCACGCTCGGTCGGCGGGTAAATCCAGATTTGCGGCGCTTGCGGCGCGCCCTCCAGGGGCGGGATAGCTGAGGTGCGGGATGGCTCAACCGCCGGCGTCCAGATCAGGGTGACGCCGTCGCCAAAATCCGCCACTTGCTGAGTACCGCGTGCCTGGAACTGCACCACCGGAATCATTTCCCAGTCCGGGCGCTTTTGGGTGTTGTAGCCATACCCCTTCAACGTGCCATCGGCGTGCTGTTCCACATGTAAGCGAACTCGCGTACGACCTTGCTTCAACGTGTTGAGCTGCTCTTGTGTGTAAAGGCTGCTGTCGCCCAGGCTCGACGGCCAAAGCAATGCGACAAGACCGGCCAATGTGCTGCCAGCAACACCGGTCGTCACGGCACCCGCCGTGCAAAGACCGCCACACGATGCGCCAGCCGTCACCGCAGCCCCACCCAGCGCCAGCGTACCGAGCGCAGCGGGCAAGCGCTCACCTCGAATTTGCTTGAGAACGACGTTGCCCGCGCTATCTGTTTCATAGCCGCCCAACAGGGCGAAGGTGCCGTAATCGCCTACCGCCGAGGTGGGAATGGGTCCTCCGGAGTCGGTGTAATCAATCGTGCCGTCAGGCAACGTGCGAGGCTTGGTAAATGTACAGCGCAGCTGCTTTTCAGGGACTGGGTTGCGCGGTACCTGCACGCTTTCAACACGCGACAGCAGCGGTTCTTCCAAGACTTGTGGAGGATGGTAAACACTCTCCAGTGCGCGCTTGCCCGTGATGGCCCAATACCGGTTAGAAGTGTCGCGACTTAACGGGCTGAAGGGCTCATCCAGCACCAGCAACCAATCCCCACGCTCTACCGTTTCAAGCATCTTGCGCTTTTGACGCTCGCTGATGTTGTGCGTATCGAAGCCATAGCAGCCAAACTCGGCTCTAAGCTCATCCAGCCCAAACAGCCCGCCGCATCCCTCCAGGGATCGGCGCACATAAGATTTGGCAAAAAAGGGCGATTCGATTTTTTCAAAGCCAATGTTTAACCGCTCACGATCTCGAGGACGGATAAGTCGCTCCCCCATGGCATATTCCTTAACACGCTATAAACGTCTGGAAATGCTGTGCAATCGTGCGGGACCAAACAACTGACCGTTCGGCTAGGTAGCGTTAAAAAAAGAAATTTCTGACGAAGAGGTATCCAGCGTTGCGCAGTTGATCGAACTGGCGCAGTTACTGGCTGATCGCCTGCACGTTGGCGCCGCAATGGTGGGCAAAGCAAGCAGCGGATAATACGGGGCAAGGGTGGGAGCTGGCTTGCCTGCTCCCACAGGTGATTCAGTTTTTAAACTGACCGCACATTCTCAGCCTGGGGGCCTTTTGGTCCTTGAGTGATGTCAAATTCTACTTTTTGGTTTTCAGCCAGGGTTTTGTGCCCCTGCGACTGGATTGCCGAGTAATGGACGAAAACGTCACCCCCCCCATCCTCCTGAGCAATAAAGCCAAACCCCTTCTCCGCGTTAAACCATTTCACAGTACCCGTTGCCATTGCCGCTCTCCTTACCCTTATTCAGAACCCAACCCACCTCGATGATGCACCCTCACGGGCAACGCATAGATGCCCTTGGGCCGATGGACCATTTGGAACCTCATGCGCCTACCCCTCCAAAGCGCCGTCCAACGCCAATCCTTGCGATTGATAAACACCTCGTCTGCCCCGTCATCCAACTCGATCAGCCAATCACCTCTGATCCAGTCATAGGATTTGACAGTCCCTGTAGCCACTTTCAATCCCGCTCTCCTGCATCTTTTTAACTACATACGCGCAGTATTTGGTTCAGCCATAAAACAACGGGAAACGTGCCTTGGCTACTGTCAGAGTTGACAGGTAGACGCGAGTGGCCGATGGGTGGTAGCGGTGGCGTAGCAGACGCATCATGCATCCGGTGATTTCTTGCGCTTGCGGGATTTTCGCGGCTTGGGAGGGGTGGGCGGCAGGTCACTGCATTGCGTGCCTGCCGATTGGACGGCAACCGGGTTGCCATCACGATCCCGGGCAATAAAGCCGATGCCTTTGACCGCATCAAACCACCTGACCGTACCCCTATCCATCACCGCCTCCCGAGTCGTGCAGGGCTGCACGTCTCATCGCTGTATCAAACAGTGAAGGCGGCGTAATGGCTACTGTCAAAGTTGACAGGTAACCGGCCCTTTTTGTAGGAGCGAGCTGGCTCGCGAAGGTGGGTAACGATAACGCGGGGAGTCAGGATGAACGCGGCGACGGGGAGTTTTTCGCGAGCAAGCTCGCTCCTACAGTGAGCAGCAGCGGTCAGGAATCGCGGCGCAGGTCTGGGGGGATCGGCAGGTCTTTGAGCGGATCAGGCCGCTTGCCCTTGCCGGCGCGGTATTGGCGGATCTGGTAAACGTAGGCCAACACCTGCGCAACGGCCAGGTACAAGCCGGCCGGGATTTCCTGGTCCAGGTCGGTGGAGTAGAAAATCGAGCGCGCCAGCGCCGGCGACTCCAGCAGCAGGATGTCATTGGCCACCGCGATTTCGCGGATTTTCAACGCGGTAAAGTCGCTGCCCTTGGCCAGTAGCATCGGCGCGCCGCCTTTCTCGGGGTCGTACTTGAGGGCCACGGCGTAGTGGGTCGGGTTGGTGATGACCACGTCGGCGTCGGGCACCGAGGCCATCATCTTGCGCTGGGACATTTCCCGCTGCAGTTGGCGGATGCGTTGCTTGACCTCGGGGCGGCCTTCCTGGTCCTTGTGCTCGTCGCGCACTTCCTGCTTGGTCATCAGCAGTTTCTTGTGGCTTTCCCACAGTTGAATCGGCGCATCCACGGCGGCGATGAGAATCAGCCCCGCCGCCATCCACAGCGCGCTCCAGCCCACCACCTGCACGCTGTGGATGATCGCCGACTCCAGCGGCTCATGGGCGATGCGCAGCAAATCGTCGATGTCGGACGACAACACCGCCAAGGCCACGAACAGAATCAGGAAAAACTTGGCCAGGGCCTTGAGCAATTCCACCAGGGCCTTGACGGAAAACATGCGCTTGAGCCCCGCCCCGGGGTTCATGCGACTGAACTTGGGCGCCATGCTGCCCGCAGCAAACAGCCAGCCGCCCAGGGCCACCGGGCCGATCAGCGCGGCGAGCAACAAGGTGATCAGGATCGGCTGCACCGCCAGCAGCGCGATTTTGCCCGAGTGCAGCAGGTACTGGGCCATGGCGTCGGGGTTGAGCAACACTTCGCGCGGCAGACTGAAGTTGTGTTTCATCATCTCCAGCAGGTCCAGCGCCAGGCCACCGCCGTAGATCAGCAAGGCGCCTGCTCCGGCGATCATGGTGGCGAAGGTGTTGAGCTCTTTGGAGCGCGCGATCTCGCCCTTTTCCCTGGAGTCCTTTTTACGTTTCTCCGTGGGGTCTTCTGTTTTGTCCTGACCACTCTCGCTCTCGGCCATGGCTCAGCGCGCCCGTGCCAAATCACGTAAGAACTGCAAGGCTTCGCTCGCCAGCGGTTGATACTGATTGAGAATGTCAGCCAGGCCGACCCAGAAAATCCCCATGCCCAACACCAGGGTCAAGGGGAAGCCAATCGAGAAGATGTTCAGTTGCGGCGCCGCACGGGTCATCACGCCAAACGCGATATTGACCACCAGCAGCGCAGTGATCGCCGGCAGCACCAGCAACAGCGCTGCGCCCAACACCCAACCCAGGCGCCCCACCAGCTCCCAGAAATGGTTGACCACCAACCCCGAGCCCACCGGCAAGGTGGTGAAGCTTTCGGTCAAGACTTCGAACGCCACCAGGTGACCGTTCATGGCCAGAAACAGCAAGGTCACCAGCATGGTCAGAAACTGTCCGATCACGGCTGCCGACACCCCGTTGGTAGGGTCGACCATGGACGCGAAGCCCATGCCCATCTGGATCGAGATGATTTGCCCGGCGATCACAAACGCCTGGAAGAACAACGTGAGGGAAAACCCCAGCATGGCGCCGATCAGGATCTGTTCGGCAATCAGCAGCAAGGCGCTCAAGTCGAGGGCGTTCACCGGCGGCATCGGCGGCAGGCCAGGCACGATCACCACGGTGATCGCCACGGCAAAATACAGGCGCACGCGACGTGGTACCAGGGTGGTGCCGAATACCGGCATGGCCATCAGCATGGCCGTGACGCGAAACAGCGGCAGGATGAACGAGGCCACCCAGGTACTGATCTGGGTGTCGGTCAAGGCCAGCAAGGATTGCATCGGCTCAGCCGATCAACTGCGGAATACTGCCGTACAACTGCAGGATGTATTCCATGAAGGTTTGCACCAGCCACGGGCCGGCGACAATCAGGGTCACCAGCATCACCAGCAGGCGCGGCAGGAAGCTCAAGGTCTGTTCGTTGATCTGGGTGGCCGCCTGGAACATCGCCACCAGCAGGCCGACCAACAGGCTCGGTACCACCAGCACGGCAACCATCAGAGTGGTCAGCCACAGCGCTTCACGGAACAGGTCGACGGCGACTTCTGGGGTCATGGCGCTATACCCCTCCGAAACTGCCGGCCAGGGTGCCGATAATCAGCGCCCAGCCGTCCACCAGCACAAACAGCATGATCTTGAACGGCAGCGAGATGATCAACGGCGACAGCATCATCATACCCATGGCCATCAGCACGCTCGCCACCACCAGGTCGATGATCAGGAACGGGATGAAGATCATGAAGCCGATCTGGAACGCGGTCTTCAGTTCAGAGGTGACGAACGCCGGCACCAGGATGGTCAGCGGTGCCTGGTCCGGGGTAGCGATGTCGGTGCGCTTGGACAGGCGCATGAACAGTTCAAGGTCGCTGGAGCGGGTTTGCGACAGCATGAAGTCCTTGATCGGGCCCTGGGCCTTGTCGATCGCATCCTGGGCCGTGAGCTTTTCTGCCAGATAAGGTTGCAGGGCTTGCTGGTTCACCTTGTCGAACACCGGCGCCATGATGAACAGCGTCAAAAACAGCGCCATGCCGGTGAGGATCTGATTCGACGGCGTCTGCTGCAGGCCCAGGGCCTGGCGCAGGATCGAGAAGACGATGATGATCCGCGTAAAGCTGGTCATCAGCATGACGAACGCCGGGATAAAACTCAGCGCCGTCATGATCAGCAGGATCTGCAGGCTGACCGAATATTCCTGCGCGCCGGCCGCGTTGGTGCCCAGGGTAATCGCCGGGATCGACAACGGATCGGCGCCCAGGGCCATCGGCGCGGCCAACAACAGCATGAGCGTCAACAAAACGCGCATTACTTCTTATCCTTCTGATCCTTGCCCAGCAATTCCATCAGGCGCTGGGCGAATTCTGGCGTGGCGGCTTCGGTCTTGACCGCATCCACCGGGGTCTTGAGTACGTGCAGCGGGGTGATGCGGCCAGGGGTGATGCCGAGCAGGATCTGCTCCTCGCCCACCTGCACCAGCACCAGCCGATCACGTGGGCCAAGGGCGCGCGAGCCCACCAGCTCGATCACCTGGCTGTTGCCCGGGCCGATGCGCTGCACGCGGCGCATCAGCCAGGCCAGCACGAAGATCAGGCCGATCACCAGCAACAGGCCCAGCACCAGTTGCGTCAACTGCCCGCCGACGCTGCCGACCGCTGGCGCCGCTGCCACCTGCGCCACCGGCTCCGCCGCCAGGGCGCTCAATGGCAGCGCCAGCAACAGTCCCGCCATCGAGTACTTCATCTCAGCGCAACTTCTTGATGCGTTCGCTCGGGCTGATCACGTCGGTCAGGCGGATGCCGAACTTCTCGTTGACCACCACCACCTCGCCATGGGCAATCAGGGTGCCGTTGACCAACACGTCCAACGGCTCGCCAGCCAGGCGGTCCAGTTCGATCACCGAGCCCTGGTTAAGCTGCAACAGGTTGCGGATGTTGATCTCGGTGCTGCCCACTTCCATGGAAATCGACACCGGGATGTCGAGGATCACATCCAGGTTCGGGCCATCAAGGCTCACCGGGTCGTTGTTCTTCGGCACGCTGCCGAATTCTTCCATGGCCAGGCGGTTGCCGGCCGGCGCGGTGGCAGCGTCGGCGGCCAGCAGCGCGTCGATGTCGTCCTGGCCTACATCGCCGGTTTCTTCCAGGGCCGCAGCCCACTCGTCAGCCAGGGCCTGGTCTTCGGCGGAAGTGTTTTCGTGTTCGGTAGCCATTACATGTCCTCGGCGCAGCAAACAATCATGAATTAGGGTTGAATCAGCGGCGGTTGATCGGCTCAACCACTTGCAGCGCCAGGTTGCCCTTGTGGGAACCGAGCTTGACCTTGAATGACGGCACGCCGTTGGCGCGCATGATCAACTCTTGCGGCAAGTCGACGGGGATGATGTCCCCAGGCGCCATGTGCAAAATATCCCGCAGGCGTAACTGGCGGCGGGCCACGGTGGCGCTCAGCGGCACGTCGACGTCCAGCAGGTCTTCGCGCAGGGCCTTGACCCAGCGTTCGTCCTGGTCGTCGAGGTCGGACTGGAAACCGGCATCGAGCATCTCGCGCACCGGCTCGATCATCGAATACGGCATGGTCACGTGCAGGTCGCCGCCACCGCCATCGAGTTCGATGTGGAAGGTCGACACCACAATGGCTTCGCTGGGGCCGACGATGTTGGCCATGGCCGGGTTCACTTCCGAGTTGATGTACTCGAAATTGACTTCCATGATCGCCTGCCAGGCTTCCTTCAAGTCGATGAAGGCCTGCTCCAGCACCATGCGCACCACACGCAATTCAGTCGGGGTGAATTCACGCCCTTCGATCTTGGCGTGACGGCCGTCGCCACCGAAGAAGTTGTCCACCAGCTTGAACACCAGCTTGGCGTCGAGGATGAACAGCGCGGTGCCGCGCAACGGCTTGATCTTGACCAGGTTGAGGCTGGTGGGCACGTACAGCGAGTGCACGTATTCACCGAACTTCATCACCTGCACACCGCCCACGGCCACGTCCGCCGAGCGGCGCAACATGTTGAACATGCTGATGCGGGTGTAGCGGGCAAAGCGTTCGTTGATCATCTCCAGGGTCGGCATGCGTCCCCGCACGATGCGATCCTGGCTGGTAAGGTCGTAACTTTTGACGCTGCCGGGTTCGGCAGCCATTTCGGTCTGTACCAGACCATCGTCCACGCCATGCAACAGCGCGTCGATTTCATCCTGGGACAGCAGGTCTTGCACGGCCATGTCGTGATCCTACTGCAATACGAAGTTAGTGAAGAGCGCCTGCTCGACCACGACTTTGCCGAGTTCTTTCTGGGCCACTTCCTGCACGCTGGCAGTGACCTTCTGGCGCAGCATTTCCTGGCCGACGGGCGTGGCCAGGCTGTCGAAGCTCTGCCCGGAGAACAGCATTACCAGGTTGTTGCGGATCACCGGCATATGCACCTTGAGGGCATCGAGGTCCGCCTGGTTGCGCGCCAGCAAGGTGATACTCACCTGCAGGTAGCGTTGACGACCATTCTGGTTGTAGTTGGCGACAAAGGCCGGAAGCATCTGCTCGAAGATTGCCGGTTGCTTGACGTTAGTGGCAGCTTCGGCGGCGGGCGCCGGTTTGCTCGCACTGCTGTGCATGATGTACCAGGTGCCGCCCACCGAGGCGCCAATGGCCAGGAGCAGGCCCAGCACAATCAACAGGATCAGCTTGAGCTTGCCTTTGCCTGCGGGGGGAGTTGCTGCGTCGTCGCTCTTCGCCATGCCAATAATCCGTCACTATTCGGGGATTCGTAGATCTATGGCAAGGCAAGAGCAAGTGTTATGCCAGAGTTGTCTTAGGCCAAGACAACCGAAATCAAATGTGGGAGCTGGCTTGCCTGCTCCCACACTGACCGGGTTTGGACAGGACGTCAGGCGTAGTAGTCGACAGCGCTGGAGCCGATCACGCTCTGGCTCACGGGCGCCGCTACTTCGGCCACGTCCACAGGGCCACCGGCGTCGCCACTGTCAGCACGCCTGCCGCTGCCACCTACGCCCCGCGCCTGCCCCTGCTGCTGTTGCTGCTGGTCCTGCCCCCGCGATTGGTCGGAGACATTCACATCCACCTGCCCCATGCCCTGCTGGGCAAACATCTCCCGCAAGCGCCCAGACTGGCTCTCCAGCGCTTCACGCACCACCGCATGGCCGCTCATGAAGTTGACCTGGGCCTGCTGGTCCGCCGTCATATTGACCTTGATGTCCAGGCGCCCCAGCTCAGCGGGCTGCAACTGGATCTCGGCCGACTTGAGGTTGGCGCTGGACAGGTACATCACGCGGTTGACCACCTCTTCGGTCCAGCCGCTCTGGTGCATGGCCAGGGGCGCATTGGTGACGGGCGGCAAGGCATTTGCGGTTTTCGGCGTGGCCGCCTGGGTCAGCGCGGCCAGGCGGTTGGCGAAGTCATCTACGCGGGTGTCGCTGCTGGCGTTCTTGAGGTCCTTGAGGCCGTCATCGATCAGCGCGCCGAAGGCCTTGTCACCGCCTTGGTCGGTGCTGTCCTTGGTGGCCTGCTGGTCAACCATGTTGGCCAGGCCGGCGGCAAAGTTCTGCGCAGCGGTCGGTTGGTCCTGGGTGGTGGGCACGACTTTCTGCGGCGTCTGGCTGCTGGCCGAGACGTGACCGCCCTGCTCCATCGCCAGGCGCACGGCCGGCATCGAATCCAGCGGGTCGGCCTCGGGGTCGAAGGCCGGCTGCTTGGGCTGCTCGGTCACAACAATGAGCGGCTGGGCGTTGTCATCGGCGGCAGTGGCAGCAGGCGCTTGTACGGGAACAGGGACCGCCACCGGCGTCACGGCGGCGACCAGTGCCGGGTCGGCCACCGGTTGCTGCGTCAGGGACGGGTCGACCGCTTGCTCGCCTTCACTGTCAGCGCTGTCGTCGGCCTTGGCAGGCAAGGGATTGCCGCTATCGGCAACCGCTGGCGCGCTGGCGGCAGGTTTATCGTTGTCGGCGGCCGGTTTGGCGCTGGTGTCAGCTGCCTTGTCGCGCAGGGGGTTTGCTGGCGCATCATCGTTCTTGGCCTGCGGCTTGGCACCTTGATTGGCGAACACTTGAGCAAAGCCAGGGCCCTTGTCCCGCGGGGCCGCAGGCGCTACCGCAGGCGTGGCGGCCGGCGCTTGAGGCTTGGCCGCGGTGGCAGCCTGAAGGAGCGAATTGGGGGCGACTGGCATAAGTAAGGGTCTCCACTGCATGGGGTCGGGGATGCAGTCTGTGGAGGTAGAGCAAGAGTCGGGCCAGGTTTACAACATGCCTGGACATATCCGATTCAATGTAGGAGCGAGCTTGCTCGCGAAAAACTCACAGGCGCCGCATTCATCCAGGAAGCACGCGTTATCGTTGACGTTTTTCGCGAGCAAGCTCGCTCCTACATTCATACAGTGGCTTGACCAGCGCAAACTCATGATCAATCTGATCAACCAGCGCGCCTAGATCCGAGGCCGCCTCGACGGCCTCGGTCTCCAGCAGCTCACACAATTGGGCCAAACGCACCGCCCCTAGATTGCCGCTGCTGCCTTTGAAACTGTGGGCAATCCGTCCCAACGTTTTGGCGTCGCCCCCAGCCTTGCGCAGTGCTGCGACGCGCTCTTGCGAGTCCTCGATAAAGGTGTCGAGCAACGTCGGGTACTCGCTCTCCATCACTTCCTGCAAGTCCGACAACACGTCGGGGTCCAAATGAATCTCAGCCACTTGCTCGCTCCTTGATCAAGAATCGGCGGATTATGCCAGAGCCTCCCAACAAAACTCCACGCAGACACTGCGCCCGCCATCGGACCAGCCTACAGCGCTGCTCAGTTGACGCACCAGGCTAAGACCTCGACCAGACAGACGGTCGATGTCCACGGGACGTGCCAGTTCCTGCGCCACATCAAAACCCTGCCCGCTGTCTTCCAGGCGCAAGGTCAATTTGCCGCCCTTGTCGGTGGGTACCACCTGCACATGCACGCGCACATAACCGCTGTCCAACTGTGCCAGCCGCTCATGGCGCTGGCGATAATACTGCGCAAACCCCTGGGCATCGCGCTTGAGCCGTGAGTCCAGGCCCAGCACGCCATGCTCCAGCGCGTTGGAATACAACTCGGCCATCACACTGTAAAGCGCCCCGCTCTGCTCACGCAGGCCGTGGATCTCCAGCAGCAGTTGCAGCAGGTACGGCAGCGGGTTGTAGGTTCTGAGGGTCTGGGCGCGAAATTCGAAACTCACTGACCAGTCCAGTGGGCACGACTGGCCGCTGTCGGCATACATCGGTTCGGCCGCCCGCAAGGGCTGGCCCGCCTGCAAGGTGATCTCGACCATGCTGACGTCATCGCGCGCCTGGCCGCGAAAGGCCGCCAGGGCCTGCTCGATGTCCTCGAACAAGCGGTCAGGCTCGCGGTTGGCGGCGAACACCTGCTGCAAGCGCTCGGCACCGAACAGTTGATCGTTGGCGTCAGCGGTGTCCAGCACGCCGTCGGAGAGCAAAAACACCCGGTCGCCCAACGCCATGGGCCAGACCTCGGTGCTGTCATCGAACGCCTCTGCCGCCAACACCCCCAGGGGCAGGTGCCGCGACATCAACGGCGTGCGCCTGCCCGTGGCGACTTCATGCACATAGCCTTCGGGCATGCCACCGTTCCACACCTCTACCGCCCGCCGCTGGGCGCTCAGGCACAGCAAGGTGGCGCAGCAAAACATGTCCACCGGCAGGATGCGCTTGAGCTTGGCGTTCATTTCCCGCAGGGTCTGCGTGAGGCCGTAGCCCTTGGCGGTCATGCCGTAGAACACCTCGGCCAGGGGCATGGCACCGATGGCGGCCGGCAGGCCATGGCCAGTGAAATCCCCAAGCAGCACGTGCATATCGCCGGACGGCGTGTAGGCCGCCAGCAACAAGTCACCGTTGAACAACGCATAAGGCGATTGCAGGTAGCGAATATTCGGCGCGGCGTTGATACAACCGGAATGGGCGACCTTATCGAACACCGCCTTGGCCGCCCGTTGTTCATGCATCAGGTGTTCGTGGTGCTTGGCGATCAGGTCACGCTGCTGTAAAACCGTGGCCTGCAGGCGGCGCAAGCGATCCATGGCGTTGATCTTCGCCGCCAGGATCAGGGGGTTATAGGGCTTGGGCAAAAAGTCATCGCCGCCGGCGTCCAGGCACTGGGCCAGGGCTTCGCTTTCGCGCAGCGAGGTGAGGAAGATGATCGGCACCAGCGCCTCGCCCGCCAACTGCTTGATCTGCCGCGCGGCTTCAAAGCCATCCATCACCGGCATCAGCGCGTCCATCAACACCAGTTGCGGGCGCTCGCGGGCAAACACCTCAATCGCTTCGGCGCCATTGCTTACAGTCAGCACCTGATGGCCCTGGCGGCGAATGATGCTCGCCAGCAACAGGCGGTCGGCCGCGCTGTCTTCGGCGATCAGGATGGTCAGCGCCTCCAGGACCGGGGCCAGGGCGCTCAACTGATGTCGAACAGCTTGTCGAAATTGGAGATGGCGAGGATCTTACGCACGTCGCAGTTGCTGTTCGTCACGCGGACCTCGGCCTCATCACCGCCGGCATGATCCCGTAGCAACAGCAGCATGCCGAGGGCTGAACTGTCCATATAGGTGGTATCTTTGAGGTCGACGATATAGGTCTCGGGGACCTTGTAGAAACGCTCGTAGGCCTCCCGAAACGCCAAGTGGCTGCCGAAATCGAACCGGCCCTTGATTGCGATCGTCAACTTCTTCCCATCCAGGGATACTTCTGACTCGACTGACATGTGACTGCTTCCTTGTCATTGCACTAGACACAAGGTGTAGCAGCTGAACCCCATCTGAGCAACACAGCAAATGCCCTTTGTAGGAGCGAGCTCGCTCGCGAAAAGCTCACAGGCGCCGCGTTCATCCAGGAAGCACGCGCTACCGTTGACGTTTTTCGCGAGCAAGCTCGCTCCTACAAAGGCGATCACATGGTGGCGTTAGAACTGTTCTGGGCGGGGAAGGCGTTGGGAGAGTTCATCGAGCAGTTTTTGCTCGCGCTTGTCTTCGATGGCTCGCGCTTCGTCGATGTAGCGCTGCACCAGCTTGCGCAGCCCCTCGACCCGGGCAAACGCCTGTTGCCAGGCTTCGCGGGCCTTGTCTAGGTTGGCCTCGTGCCAGGCCAGGCTCTGGCGTTGTTGGCCGACGGCGGTTTCAAGCTGGTTGAGAAAGCCCTGGTACCCCATCAGCCACTGGCCGGAAACACCCTGGCTGCCGCGCTCGATCCACTGTTGCTGGTACTCACCACGAAAACGCTCCAGGTCGCCCAGCTTGCTTTGGGCCAAACGCACCTGGCCCTGGAAGTAGCCAAGGCGCTGTACGGCGGCTTTCTCGGCCTTTTCGGCCATGTCTACCACCGGGGCCAGGCGCGCGGCGCGGCTGTTGGCCATGGCTTAACCGCCCGGTGCCGGGGCGAAGATGGACTGCAAGTGCGACTGGCTCTCGCCCATGGTGATCTTGTCGTTGAGGCCCTGGCGCAGGTAGGTCACCAGTTGCGGCTGCAAGGCGATGGCCAGGTCGGTGTCGCGGTCGCCACCGGCCACATAGGCGCCGACGCTGATCAGGTCACGGCTTTGCTGGTAGCGCGACCACAACTGCTTGAACTGCTGGGCACGCGCCATATGCTCCGGCGTGACCACCGCCGGCATCACCCGGCTGATGGACGCTTCGATGTCGATGGCCGGGTAATGCCCCTCTTCCGCCAAACGCCGCGACAGCACGATGTGGCCGTCGAGTACGCCCCGCGCCGAGTCGGCAATCGGGTCCTGTTGGTCGTCGCCTTCGGACAACACGGTGTAGAACGCGGTGATCGAGCCGCCACCGGCTTCGGCATTACCGGCACGCTCCACCAGCTTGGGCAGCTTGGCAAATACCGACGGCGGGTAACCCTTGGTCGCAGGCGGTTCACCGATGGCCAGGGCGATCTCGCGCTGGGCCTGGGCGAAACGCGTGAGCGAGTCCATCAGCAACAGGACGTTCTTGCCCTTGTCGCGAAAATATTCGGCGATGCGTGTGCAGTACATCGCCGCACGCAAGCGCATCAGCGGTGCATCGTCTGCCGGAGAAGCGACGACAACGGAACGCTTGAGCCCTTCCTCACCGAGGCTGTGCTCGATGAACTCCTTCACTTCGCGGCCCCGCTCGCCGATCAGCCCCACCACGATGATGTCGGCCTCGGTAAAGCGCGTCATCATGCCCAGCAACACCGACTTACCCACGCCGGTACCGGCGAACAGGCCCAGGCGCTGGCCGCGACCGACCGTCAATAAACCGTTGATGCTGCGAATGCCCACGTCCAGCGGCACGCTGATGGGGTTGCGCTTGAGCGGGTTGATGGTGGGGCCGTCCATCGGCACCCAGTCTTCGGCTTTCATGCCGCCCTTGCCGTCCAGCGCACGGCCGGCACCGTCGAGTACGCGGCCCAGCATGCTCATGCCCATGGGCAGGCGGCCAGTGTCGGCCAGCGGCACCACGCGGGCGCCGGGGGCAATGCCGGCGAGGCTGCCGACCGGCATCAGGAAAATCTTGCTGCCCGAAAAGCCCATCACTTCGGCTTCGACCTGCACCGGGTGGTAGCTGTTGTCGTTGATCACCAGGCAACGGCTGCCCATGGCGGCGCGCAGGCCCTCGGCTTCGAGGGTCAGGCCGACCATGCGCAACAGGCGCCCTTCGAGGATCGGCTGGCCGGGCAACTCGGTGGCCTCGGCGTAGCTGCCCAGGCGCTTGGCGAAGCTGGTGCGATCAAGGCGCATCGGTGGCGTCCAGGTCAACGCTCAGGTCCGGCTCGGCGGGGTGCAGGGCTTGTTCATGCAGTTGATCGAACAACTTGGCCATGATCTGGCTGATGCGGGTTTCCACCGTCGCATCGATGCGGCTGTGCTCGGTCTCGACGCGGCAACCGCCGGGCTGCAACGAAGCGTCTTCGACGATGCGCCAGGTTTCTTCATGGCGCTCGCGCAGGGCTTTGACCTGTTCGAAATCCTGCGGGTTGATGTACAGCCGCACATTGCCGACGCCCAAGGGCAGCAGCTTGAGGGCTTCACGCATCACCGCTTCGATCTGGCTGGAATCGAGCACCAGTTCGCGCTGGATCACTTGGCGCGCGATGTGCTGCACCAGGCCGACCATGGATTTTTCCAGCTGCGAGTCCTGTTCGGCGATAGGGTCGAACAGGTTGCCCATCAAGCGCTCCAGGCTGCCCAGCTTGGTGACCAGTGCCGCCTCGGCTTCCTGACGAACCTTGAGGGTGGTGCTGCGAAAACCGTCTTTTTCCCCCGCTGCAAAGCCTTCGTTGTAGGCCTCCTGGCGGATGGTTTCCAACTCTTCGAGGGTCAGTGGCTGGACTTCATCCAGCGGCACCTCTTCCATTTCCGCCGGCGGTTCCTCGACCGGCTCAGGCTCGGGTTCCGGCACATGGGGGTCGAAACTGGGCAGCGACCAGATGTCGAAGCCGCCGACATCCCGTGCGCGGATCAGATCGCTGGGCGCCTCATCTTTATTCGACATGCAAGGCGCCTTAGATCATTTCTTCGCCGCCCTTCCCGCCGAGAACGATTTCTCCGGCTTCGGCCATACGGCGGGCAATGGTGAGGATTTCCTTCTGGGCGGTTTCCACGTCGCTGACGCGCACCGGCCCCTTGGCTTCCAGGTCGTCGCGCAACAGCTCCGAGGCGCGCTTGGACATGTTCTTGAAGATCTTTTCTTTGACGTTTTCGTCCGAGCCCTTGAGTGCCAGCACCAGCACGTCCGAGGACACTTCGCGCAGCAGTGCCTGGATGCCACGGTCGTCGACATCGGCCAGGTTGTTGAACACGAACATCAGGTCTTCGATCTGGCCGGACAGGGTGTCGTCGATCTCGCGGATCGAGTCCATCAACTGGCCTTCGACCGAACTGTCGAGGAAGTTCATGATGTCGGCCGCGCGCTTGATGCCACCCAGGGTGGTGCGCGAGGCATTGGAGTTGCCGGAGAACTGCTTCTCCAGAATGGTGTTGAGTTCTTTGAGCGCCGCCGGTTGCACGGTGTTGAGCGACGACACGCGCAGGATGATGTCCAGGCGCACTTTATGGTCGAAGTGGCCGAGCACTTCGCCGGCCTGGTCCGGGTCCAGGTAGGCCACCACGATCGCCTGGATCTGTGGGTGCTCGTAGCGGATCACGTCGGCCACTGCGCGCGGTTCCATCCACTTGAGGCTGTCCAGGCCGCTGGTGTTGCCACCCAGCAGGATGCGGTCGATCAGGCCGTTGGCCTTGTCTTCGCCCAGGGCTGAGGTGAGCATCTTGCGAATGTAGCTGTCGGAGCCGACGCCCAGGCTGGTCTGGTCGCCGACGATCTCGACGAACTCGCTCATCACCTGCTCGACTTGCTCACGGTGCACATTGCGCATCTGCGCCATGGCCACGCCCACTCGCTGGACCTCTTTAGGGCCCATGTGGCGCAGCACTTGGGCAGCGTCGGTTTCACCCAGGGACAGCAGCAGCACGGCGGCTTTGTCGACCCGGGACAGCTTGGCCACAGCGGCTCGATCATTCATCTGCGTTAATCCACTCTTTCACGACCTGAGCCACACGGCCCGGGTCTTCTGCCACCAGACTCTTGATTGCGTTCAACTGAGCGTCATAGCCTTCGCTCGGGCTTGGCAACAGGATGCTTTGCGGGCCGCCGAGGCTGACGCGGTCGTTGGCCAGTTCGCCGTCCAGGCCGCCCATGCCACCCAACTCGACGTCGCCACCGGCCAGTGCCAGTTGCTTCTTGCTGCCGCCGGTGATGTTGTTGAGCACCGGGCGCAAGACGCCGAACACCAGCACCAGGATGAACAACACCCCGAGCACTTGCTTGACGATGTCCCAGAACCACGGCTGGGTGTAGAACGCAGGGTCGGCGATCACTTCACCGCGCTCGGCGGAGAACGGCATGTTGATCACGCTGACGCTGTCGCCACGGCTGGCGTCGAAGCCAACGGCGTCCTGCACCAGGCGGGTGAAACGGGCCAGTTCGTCAGCCGTCCACGGCGCACGGGTCACCGCGCCGTCCGCAGGGTTGACCTTGACCTGGTCATCGACCACCACCGACACCGACAGGCGATTGATCTTGCCCTGTTGCTGCTTGGTGTGGCTGATGGAACGGTCGAGCTCGAAGTTCTTGGTGGATTGGTTACGCTTGTCCGCAGGGTACGGCGCAAGCATCGGCTGGCCGGTGGCCGGGTCCATGATCTGCTGGCCGTTGGCGTCCAACAGCGGCTGGCCAGGCTGGATCGCCCCAGCGGTAGCAGCGGCGCCACCGGTGGTCTGCGGTGCCGAGGCCGGCGCGGGTGGCTGGTTGCTCAGGGCGCCCGGCACACCTTGGGGGCCATTGCTGGCGGTGCGTTGTTCGCTGGTGGACTGCTCGCTGCGCAGGGCCGGCTGGTCGGGGTTGAACTGTTCGGAGGTGGATTCGACGGCGCTGAAATCCACATCGGCGGAGACTTCCGCCTTGTAACGGTCGTTGCCCAGTACCGGTTGCAGGATGTTATGCACCCGCTGGGTGAGCATGCTTTCCATGCGGCGGCTGTAGTCGAACTGCTTGCCGGCCTGGGTCAGCGCGGAGTTTTCGGCCATGTCGGACAGCAGGTTGCCCTTCTGGTCCACCACGGTGATTTGCGACTTGCTCAATTCGGGAACACTGGTGGCCACCAGGTTGACGATCGCCAGTACCTGGCCAGGCTCCAGGGAGCGGCCGGCAAAGAGTTCGACCAACACCGAGGCGCTAGGCTTGCGTTCGTCACGCACGAACACCGAGCTTTTCGGAATCGCCAGGTGCACACGGGCGGCCTTGACGTTATTCAGGCTGGAAATGGTGCGCGCCAGTTCGCCTTCCAAACCACGACGGTAGCGTGTGGCTTCCATGAACTGGCTGGTGCCCAGGCCCTGGTCCTTGTCGAGGATTTCAAAACCAATATTGCTGTCGGACGGCGCCACGCCAGCGGCGGCCAGTTTCATCCGCGCGCGGGCCACGTCATCGGCCTTGACCAGCAAGGCACCGGAGTTGGGCTCCACGGTGTAGGCGATGTCGGCGGCGGCGAGGGTTTCCATGATCTGCTTGGAATCCATGCCCGACAGGCTGCCGTACAGGGGGCGGTAATCGGGTTGCTGCGACCACAGCACCACGGCAAAACCAATCGCCACGCTGGCTGCCAGGCCCACCATCAGGCCCACCTGACGCAGCATGGTCATTTCCGAGAGGTTTTCCAGGAACGACAGGCCAAACAACGGCGGTTTGCCGTCGGCCTTGGCGGGGAGGTTGTCGGAGACTGCTTCAGCCATGACTTAAATCTCGTCCTTAAACCGGCATCTGCATGATGTCTTGATACGCCTGAACCAGCTTGTTACGCACTTGGGTCAAGGCCTGGAACGACACACTGGCCTTTTGCGAGGCGACCATCACATCGGTGAGGTCCACGCCGCTTTTACCGATCTCGAAGGCCGTCGCCAACTGGCTGGACGCCTGCTGGGTATCGCTGACTTTATTGATTGCCTGACCGAGCATGTCGGCAAAATTGCTTTGGCCCAATTCCGGCGCTGGCGCGACGGATTTCGGTTGAGCCATGGCATCCATTTGCATGGCGCGCATATCCAACATCAACCGATTGAACTCAATACCCTGGCTCATGACCTTCTCTCTCCGACGACCCGCAATTTTTTGACACTACGCAGCGGTTACTAGGGGTGGTAGCAACAAGGGTGCCAGCTCTGCAGCAACTCGTAAGAAAAGGCGACAAAGCTTGTCGAACTTGTTACCGCAGTTTTTTTGGCCCTTCTTACCGCCCGTTTTTTTTGTAGGAGCGAGCTTGCTCGCGAAAAACGTGAACGGTAACGCGTGCTTCCAGGATGCCCGCGGCGCCTATGGGTTCTTCGCGAGCAAGCTCGCTCCTACACACGGTATTGGCGCGAGGTCAGGTGGCGAAAAGATAGGCTTCCACGTCCATCCCGGCGTCGCGCATCTGCGCCAGCTTGTAGCGCAAGGTGCGCGGGCTGATGCCCAGGCGCTCGGCCGCCTCTTTGCGGCGGCCGCGTTCGGCGCGCAGGGTGTCGATGATCATCTGGAATTCGCGGCGGCGCAGGTCATCGCCCAGGGCGCCGGCCGATTCCGCCTCGGCGACCACGGGAGCCGGGGCCAGGCTCGGCAGCGGCGCAGCGCCATTGCCCATGGCCAGGCAAAAGTCTTGCGGCTGGATCAAACCGCCTTGCTGCAAAATCAACGCACGCTGGATCGCGTTGTCCAGCTCACGCACGTTGCCCGGCCATGGGTAACTGACCAGGCACGCCTGGGCCTCGGGCGATAAACGCGCCTGGGCATGCTTCATTTTTTTGACGTGGTTGTTCAGCAGGCGCTCGGCCAACGGAATGATATCCGCCGGGCGCTCGCGCAGTGGGCGCCAGGCCAGCGGGAACACCGACAAACGGTAGAACAGGTCTTCACGGAAGCGCCCCGCCGCCACTTCGCCCGCCAGGTCGCGGTTGGTGGTGGCTACCACGCGGATATCCAGCTGGATCGGCTTGCGTGCGCCCACGCGCTCCACTTCACGCTCTTGCAACACGCGCAGCAACTTGGCTTGCAGGCCCAGAGGCATTTCCGAGATTTCGTCGAGCAGGATGGTGCCGCCGTCGGCCTGTTCGAACTTGCCGGCCTGGGCCGCGATGGCGCCGGTGAACGAGCCCTTTTCATGGCCGAACAAGGTGGCTTCGAGCATGTTGTCGGGGATCGCCGCGCAGTTGATCGCAATGAACGGTTGCTTGGCGCGGCCCGATTGCTGGTGGATATACCGCGCCAGCACTTCTTTACCGGTGCCGGACTCGCCGGAAATCAGCACGGTGGAATCACTGCGCGCCACCCGCGCTGCCAGTTCCAGCAATTGCGCGCTGGCCGGCTCAAAGGCAATCGGGCCATCGCCGTCGGCTGCGGGCATCACGCCGAGGGCATGCCGGGCCACCAGCTCGATCAACGCCTTGGGTTCGAACGGCTTGACCAGGTAATCGGCTGCGCCTTGACGCATGGCATCCACCGCCCGCTCCACCGCGCCATGGGCGGTCATCAGCAGCACTGGCAGTTGCGGCTGGCGTACGCGCAGCAGGCCGAGCAACTGGTGGCCGTCCATGCCGGGCATGTTGACGTCGCTGACCACCAGGCTGAAGGCTTCCTGTTCGACCGCCTCCAAGGCTTCCTCGGCAGAGCCGACCGCACGGTAGTAATGGCCCGCCAACAGCAGCGTGTCAGCCAGTGCTTCACGCAGGGCGCGATCGTCTTCCACCAATAAAACCTTGATAGCCATCATCCTCTTACTCCGCGCTTGCCGCGCTGGAAAACAGCGGCAAGGTCATCAATGCACAGGTGCCACGCCCCAGGCGGGAACGCAGCTGCAATTGTCCCTGATGGGCACGGGCCACTGCCTTGACCACGGTCAGGCCCAGGCCAGTGCCGTTGGTCTTGGTGGTAAAAAACGGCTCGCCCAGGCGTTGTAGCACTTGCGGGGCAATACCGCTGCCGCTGTCGCTGACGCACAGGCGCAGGGTTTGCTCGCGGGTGTACAAGTGCACTTTCAGGCGCGCACCTGGGCCACTGGCCTGGGTGGCGTTTTCGATCAGGTTGAGCAGCGCGCCCACCAGGGTGTCGCGGTTGCACAGCAATTCGCCCTGGTGGCTGTCGCATTGCCAACGCAGGTTGGCCTCCTGCACATGGGTCGCCGCTGCCGCTTGCAGGGACTGCATCAAGCCGGCAGGGGTAACGCGATCGGTCAGCGGCAGTTCGCCACGGGCAAACACCAGCATGTCGCGCACCTGGTGTTCCAACTCATGCAAGCGCTCCTTGAGGCGTCCGGCAAAGCGTTGGTGGGTGACCGCGGGCAATTGCTCGTCAGTCAAATGACTGGCGTAGATCAATGCCGCCGACAACGGCGTACGAATCTGATGCGCCAAGGAAGCAACCATCCGCCCCAGGGACGACAGCCGCTCATGGCGGGCCAGTTGATCCTGCAGGTGCCGGGTTTCTGTCAGGTCATTGAGCAGCACAAGCTGGCCCGGCTCGGCGTCCAGGGAACGGGTCGCGATGGACAGCCGGCGCCCGTCCTTGAGGGAGACTTCGTGGCCGTCGTCTTCACGGGGGGCAAAACAGCGGGTGATGACTTCACGCCACAGCTCGCCTTCCAACGGCAGGCCAAGCAGATCGCAGGCCGCCGGGTTGGCTTCGCGCACGCGGCCCTGGTCGTCGATGACGATCACGCCACCGGGCAGCAGGTCCAACAGGTTTTGCAGGCGGTTGGCCAGGCGTTCTTTCTCGGCCAGCTCTTGCATGCGCTGGGCGCTGACCACCGCCAGTTCGCCTTTAAGCTCGGAAACCCGGGCTTCAAGCAGGCTGTAGGAGTCGGTCAGCTGGCTCGACATCTGGTTGAACTGCGAGAACGCATGCTCCAGGCCCTGGCGGGTGGAAGGTTCTACAGGCGAAACCAGCCCCTGGATGGCAGGGGCCGAAGATAGTTGGGCGGCGTGGGGCATGATGCTCTCTCGCTTGGCTGACCGTCAGTTAAACGGAACGTTGCGAGGGCTGTAGCAATACCCGTGCCGAAAAAAATCTACCTATAAATCAGGTAGTTGAAAAACAGGCGTCAATCATCCGCCTGTTCATCCCCTTCTTTGCGGCTCATACCGTACTTGCGCATCTTCTCCACCAGGGTGGTGCGACGGATGCGCAGGCGCTCGGCGGCGCGGGCCACGATGCCATGGGCATCGTCCAGGGCCTGCTGGATCAAGCCTTGTTCCAGGTTGCCAAGGTAGTCCTTCAGGTCCAGGCCTTCAGGCGGCAACATCGCAGTGGCGCCGAAGTCCGGGGTATGGCCGTTGATTGCCACGCGCTCTTCCATATCCGTGCGCAGGCTGTCCAGTTGTTCGTCTTCGTCGTCGACGTAGCGGAATTTCTTCGGCAACTCGACCACGCCGATCACCCCGTACGGATGCATGATCGCCATGCGTTCCACCAGGTTGGCCAGCTCGCGGACGTTGCCCGGCCAGCCGTGGCGGCACAGGGACATGATCGCCGCGGAGTTGAAACGAATGGAGCCACGCTTCTCGTGCTCCATGCGCGAGATCAATTCGTTCATCAGCAACGGGATGTCTTCCACGCGCTCGCGCAGCGGGGCCATTTCGATAGGGAATACGTTGAGGCGGTAGTACAGGTCTTCGCGGAAGCTGCCGACCTCGATCATGCTTTCAAGGTTCTTGTGGGTGGCGGCAATGATGCGCACGTCCACGCTCTGGGTCTTGTTGCTACCCACGCGCTCGAAGGTACGCTCCTGCAACACGCGCAGCAGCTTGACCTGCATCGGCAGCGGCATGTCGCCGATTTCGTCAAGGAACAGGGTGCCGCCATTGGCCAGCTCAAAGCGCCCGGCACGGCTGGTGATCGCCCCGGTAAAGGCGCCCTTCTCGTGGCCGAACAATTCGCTTTCCAGCAGCTCGGCCGGGATCGCCCCGCAGTTGACCGGCACAAAGGGCCCGTCGCGACGTTTGGAGTGATAGTGCAGGTTGCGCGCGACTACTTCCTTGCCGGTGCCCGACTCGCCGAGGATCAGCACGCTGGCGTCGGTGTCGGCCACTTGCTGCATCATCTGGCGCACGTGCTGGATGGCACGGCTGGTGCCGACGAGGCTGCGAAACAGGTTGGGCTCACGGTGACGGCCGCGCTCGCGGGCCTGGTCGTACATCTCGCGATAGACCTGGGCGCGGTGCAGGGAATCGAGCAATTTGCTGTAGCTGGGCGGCATTTCCAGGTTGGACAGCACGCGGCGGCGCTGGTCTTCCGGCAGGTCCACGGAAGAAATATCGCCCATCAGCAACACCGGAAGGAACTCATCCCAGGTAGACAGTGTCTTTAACAAGCCCAGAACTGCGCCAGGAGCGTTTACCGTCCCGATCAATACGCAAATGACTTCACGGCTCGACGACAACGAGCTGACCGCCTGCTGCCAATCGTGGCTGCCGCAGGGTAAATTTTCTTCACCGAGAAAATTTAAAATCACCGCTAAATCGCGGCGGCGGACGCTATCGTCATCGATCAGCAGAATTTTGGTTTCACGCCACATGCAATAGCAACTTCCCTAGTAAAACTTCCTGCCCCGGAATGAGGGCAATCAAGACGTCTGTAAGATTTCTTACCTTCTAGACGTCTGAAATCTGAAAACAGCACTAGTTAAGTCAAAAATGCTGGCACAGTCAAATATATGACGCGCCGTTCGGATTAACTGCGCCCGTTCAACCGAACAGATGGTAAACCTTTGACGCATTTTTCGCTTGGTTGATCTGCGACATCTCTTCGAAAATCGCCTGGCGCTCGCCGGTCGTCACCTCCAGCAACTGCTGGTAAACCGCCAACAGGCTTTCCAGCTTCCCACGCAGCGCATCCTCATCCACCGGCGCTTCGCTCAGCACCTGATCGATCACACTGCGGCAGCCCAGGTCCAGTTCGCTAATAGCGTCCCAGTTGCGCGCAGCCAGCGCGTCGACCAGGGCTTCACGGGTTTCATCAATGCGTTGCAGTGCGTGGCTCATGACGAGTTCCTCAAGGCCCGTGGCCTTATTCTGCTGCGCCTTGTGGCGCGCCGATAGCATCCCAGCCTTCTTTTACGGTAATCATCAATCGAGCGACTTCGTCGATGATCTCGGCGTCGTTTTGCTGGTTAGCCTCCATCAACCGGTTGGTCATGTAGACATAAAGGCTTTCCAACTGCTGAACATAAGCCGGGTTATCACTCTTTTCAGCATCCAGGCCATCGCGCAGCCCGATAACGATGTCGATAGCCTTGCCAAGCATCAAGCCCTTCTGTGCGATGTCACCACGTGCCAGGGCGCCCTTGGCCTGGGACATGCGATCCAGACCACCTTCCATCAGCATCTGCACCAGGCGATGCGGGCTGGCTTCGGAGATCTGCGCGTGGGAATTGACCTTCTGGTATTGGCGAAGGGCTCGCATAGGGTTCATGTTTCTACCTCGTGACAGGCGACAGCGAAAAGGATTCTAGTAACCAATATGTCGACTGGGCCGCAAAAAGCTTTAACACCGGTCGTCCTCCGGTACGAAAAGGCCAGGCAGGTTGCCTGGCCTTTTGCGTAAGTGGCGATCAGTTATTGGTTTTAGGGTTGTTCAAGGCATTGAGCGTGGTCATGACGCTGGTGCTCTGCTGGCGCAGTTGGGCGACCAGGGTGTCCATGGCGTTGTATTTGGCGGAGAGGCTGTTGGTCAGCAGTTCCATGCGCTCATTCAGGGTGTCCTGTTGCTTTGCGATGTCCTTGAGGCTATCGGTCAACGACGTAGACCGCGTTGCCAGAACCCCGGTAGACGCCTTGGCAAAATCATCCGTTGCACTTTTCATGCGCGCCAACATGCCGTCTTTGCCGCTAAACATACTGTTGATATCGGCTGCGTTGGTCTTGACGGCAGCGTCCCACTTTTTGTCATCGATTGTCAGCAAGCCGGTGGTAGAACTTGTGCTCACGCCGAATTGAGCCAACGACTTGAAAGTGCCAGTCCCCGAAAGCGTGTTGAATTCATTGCGGATCGCCGCCTGCAGCGAACGCATGGTCGAGTCCCCGGTCAATGCCGCAGCCGTCGTGCTGCCATCAAGATTCTTGGTGACCTTGGTTTCGGCGTTCATTGCGGTGATCAAGGCGTTGTAGGTATCAATGAAGCCTTTGACTCCGGACTTGAGCGCCGTGTTGTTGGTACTGACGGTGATCAGCGTAGCGTTTTTATCGCCAGAAGTGCCCGTCTTGTAAGTCGAAGGCGCCACCAACTTGATATTCACACCACTGAGCGCCCCCTCGATACTGTTGGTCTTGGACACAGACGCAACACCATCAATGCTGTAAAGCGCATCCTTGGGCACATCGACGACCGTTGAACCCACATCCAGGCCGGAGGTACCCGAAAGCGTAAGGTCGGAGCCGGTCCCCATGGTGGTAGAGGTCAGGATCAATCGGGAACCATTGGAGTCGGTCTGGATGTTGGCACTGAGCCCAGAAGTACCAAACTGGGTATTGATCGAATCCCGCACCTGCTGCAAGGTCGCGCCGACTGGAACATTGACGCTGTAATCCTTGCCCGACTGAGAGATGGTCAAGGTGGTCGGCTTATCCGTAGCGTTCACCACGGCAGAGGTGCCACCGGAGAAGTTCTTGGTGGACAACTTGGAAGCCTGGGCCAACTGGTCAACGATCAGCCGAAAACTACCGTTGGAAGCCGTATTACTGGCGGTCATGGTCGCCGTCTTCTCATCTGACGACGAGCCCGTCAGCCCAGTGAAACTGCTGTCTTTGGACATGGTGTCCAAGGCACCACGAAATGCATCCAACGCCGCTTGAATCTTGCCGATCGAAGACAGCGTGGTGGTCGCCTTCTGGGACGCGGTATTGATCTGCGTCTGCTTGGGCACCTTTTCGGCGTCTACCAAGGACTTCACGATCGCTTGCGTATCGATGTTCGAACCGATACCACTTACCGTTGAACCTGCCATCATCTATCTCCTGTTCGGTGGCTGCCGTAATCTTGACTTACTTGCACCAAGACCTGACAACAACAAGTTTCATGCCAGCTCACACCTTGTCGTCAAACAACACGTTGCTTGCGCTGGAAAGGTTTTGTGCCAGTTTCAACGCCGTTTCCGACGGAATCTGACGGATCACTTCACCACTGTCGGTGGCAATGACCTTGACCACGACCCGATGGGTCGAATCATCAATGGAAAAATCCAGGCTGCGCTGGGCAGCCTGGACGAATTCGCGAATATCGGTTACCGCTTTTTCCAGGTCCGCGCGCTCAGGCTCTTTGCCTGTTGCCGCCACTTCCTGGGCCTTGCTGCTGTTTTGATCGGCAGTCACCTTGGGAGGCGCGCCTTGAGGGGCAACCGGCGGATAAGACTGGTTCAGCTTTACACTCATGTCCATGTCCAATCTCCTCTAAACCGAAAAAACGGAAGGGCACGTAAACGCGCCCTTCCGTTAGTTACCAAGCGCGCTAATTACTGAAGCAGTTTCAGTACAGCGGATGGCAGCTGGTTAGCCTGCGACAGGATCGCGGTGGAAGCCGACTGCAGGGTTTGTTGCTTGGTCAGTTCGGCGGTTTCGGAAGCGAAGTCGACGTCCTGAACGGTGGAACGTGCAGCGGTGGAGTTCTTCTGAATGTTCTGCAGGTTGTCTGCAGTGGTCGTCAGACGGTTCTGGGTAGCACCCAGGCCCGAACGAACGCCGTCGATGGTGCCGATGGCCTTGTCGATTACTGCCAAGGCGTTTTGGGCGTTGGTAGCGTCGGTCACGTCGGTGTTAGCGATGGTGGTTTTAGTCGACGAAACGGTTGCACCCGCGAACAAGTCCGAAACACCAGTAGCAGCGTCGCTCAGGGAGTAGCCCTTAGCCGAATCCAGAGAAACCTGACCGGTCACAACGATTGCAGGAGCACCCAGAGCGGCTGGGGTGGCGAATGCGCCAGCACCGTCTTTTGCGCCAACCTTGATGTTCGCCTGGGCGTTGGTATCAGCACCCGAGAACGACAGGTTTTCGCCGGAATCCGACTTAACCGACAGGGTTTTGTTGGCTTCGTCGTAGTTAACGCTGATGCCCAGTTTGGCAGCGTTGGACTTCAGTTGGTCAGCAAGGCCGGCCAGGTCGGTTACACCGACGAAATCGACAGCAGTACCGCTACCTACAGCCAGCTTGAAGTTCGACGGAGTTGCAGCGCCTACTTCCAGCTTGACTTCAGTGCTGGCGGTAGCGGTCAGGCCACCGATCGAACCGTTCAGGCCCGCAGCGATGTCTTTAGCCGATGCGCCTGCACCGTAAGTGACGGTTTTGCTTTGGCCGTTGCCGGTAACAGTGATGTCGCCGCCAGCCAGGCCAGTTGCGCTAGGCGCGATGGCCTTGGTTTTGATCTGCTGCGAACCAATGTTGTTCGCCGCAACGTTTTCCAGGCTCAGGTTGATAGTTTCGTTGGCATTGGCGCCAACCTGGATAGCCTTGGTACCGTACGAACCGTCCAGCAGCTTCTGGCCACCGAAAGTAGTGGTTTGCGAGATACGGGTCAGTTCCGAAGTCAGGGCCTGGTATTCGTCGTTGTTCGACTTACGGTCGTCGGCGCTCAGGGAGCCGGTAGCCGAGGACAGGGCCAGGGTACGCATTTTTTGCAGGATGTCGGTCGAAGCCTGCATCGCGCCTTCAGCGGTCTGAGCGATGGAGATGCCGTCGTTCACGTTTTTTACAGCTTGGCCCAGGCCGTTGATTTGGCTGGTCAGGCGGTTAGCGATCTGCAGGCCGGCAGCGTCGTCTTTAGCGCTGTTGATACGCAGGCCGGAAGACAGGCGCTGCATGGAAGTGGCCAGGGCGCCGCCAGCTTTGTTCAGGTTGCCCTGAGTCGTGATGGAAGCAATGTTGGTGTTTACTGTTAAAGCCATGACGAAATCCTCGTTGGATGGATACTGCGGCTTCCGGCCCTGGCAACCGCCGGGTGTGGCCTGAGAACCTACGTAATAGTTATCGTCGTGGTAGCCGGTTGCTTGAGGTTTTTTTTGATTTTTTTTACTAGCCCTGTGCCAGCCTTTGTATTTCAAGGGCTTATAGAGGCGTGAAACGCCAGTAATCACGGGTTACTGGCGCCAAAACTTCGCCTTCAAAACGTCCCCCCCCTGTAGGAGCGAGCTTGCTCGCGAAGAACGTTAACGATGACGCGGGCATTCAGAATGCACGCGGTGCCCTCAGGTTCTTCGCGAGCAAGCTCGCTCCTACAGGGGGCGCAAAAAAAACGCCGATGATCATTCGATCATCGGCGTTTTTCATGAAGCCGCTAAAGCATCACGGACGATAGAGAATCGCCGAGCCCCACGACAGGCCCACGCCAAAGCCGCTGATTGCCACGCGCTTCCAGGTGGCGTCCATCACGTGCTTTTCCAACAGCAGCGGGATGCTCGACGACACGGTGTTGCCGGTCTCGACCATGTCCTTGATGAACTTGTCCACCGGCGCCTCTTCAAAACGACGTGCCACGGCATCGACGATGGCCGCGCTGCCCTGGTGAATGCAGAACGCATCAATGTCATCCGCCTTCAGGTCCGACTCGCCGAGCAGCTCGTGCAAGTGTGCCGGCACCTTGAGCAAGGCGAAGTTGAACACCTGGCGACCGTTCATGAAGAACACGCCGTCGCTGACCTTAAGGTGCGGCGCGCCGGAGCCGTCGGTGCCGAACTTGGATTTGCCCAGCAACCACGGCGCATCCTCGCCCATCCAGGTGGCGGTGGCGGCGTCGCCGAACAGCATGGTGGTGTTGCGGTCTTCCGGGTCGACGATTTTGGAATACGGGTCAGCGGTGATCAGCAGGCCGTTTTTCAGGCCGGCCGCTTCCATGAAGCCCTTCATCGCGTAGATGCCGTAGACGTAGCCGGAGCAGCCCAGGGAGATATCAAAAGCGGCAACATGAGTCGGCAGGCCCAGTTTGTCCTGGACGATAGCGGCAGTGTGGGGCAAGCCCTCTTCATCGCCGTTCTGGGTAACGACGATCAGCGCGTCGATGGACTCGCGCTTCAAATCCGGGTTATTGGCAAACAATGCATTGACTGCTTCGACGCACAGATCGGAAGTCTCCTGTGCAGCTTCCTTGCGCGGCAGGAACGCCGAACCGATCTTGCCGATGATGAACTCTTCATCCTTGGCGAACTTGGCACCCTGGGCGTAGTTATCGATCCCGTCTGCCGGCACGTAACTGGCGATGCTTTTTATGCCAATCATTGTGGCTTCCCAATACTAAATAGCTGGAGAACACCCCTCGGGCTGCGCCGGGAGTGCTGATAATAAAGGGGATAACCCCATGAAAATCTCGCTGAAAGCCGCCCGATAAAGGCCCTGTGACGACTTATCCTTTTCACACGATACAGTGAAGATGCGCTTTATGACTCACAGGTCACTCAATTTTGTGCGCTTTGTGCAAAATCCGGCAACATTTCCAGGCCAGAAACGACAACGGCCTCCCCTGTCGCCAGGGGAGGCCGTTGTTCATTACGACGATTACATGCGGCTGAACAGGTTCAACTGGGAGATTTTAACGAACGCCAGTTGCGAGGCCTGCAACATGGTTTGCTGCAACGTGAGGTTGATCGCCGCCTCACCCATGTCAATGTTCGCCAGATCGCTCATGGTGCTTTTGTTTGCCGTACCGATACTGGTGTTTTCCGCCGACTGGATATCCAGCGCGGCTTCGCGGGCCCCGATGGAACCGCGCACGTTGTCGACCTGGGCACGTGAATTGGCAAAATTACTGATGGAAGCGTCGAGCACATCCTTGAGCTTGACCATCGCCGCCGGATTGCCGTCGGCCGGTTGCTCCAGCGCCTTGCGCAGTTGGCTCAGGGTATCCAGCGCGTTCTGGGTCTTGGCGGTGCTGGCAGCGACCGCAAACTGATCGCCGGCTTGCGGCGTGCCGCTTACATCAAAGGTCACGCCTGCTGCCGTCACGGTCGTACCGCCCCCTGTGTCGCCGGTTGCGATCGCTTTGCTGTCGGCACTGTAGGGCTGGGCATAGACTTCATACGCCGTGCCACTGGTGAACTTGATCACCGCCCCGCTGTTAGCCGGGAAGGTACTGGCATAGGCGGCCGGGTTGCTCACCTGCGCATTCGTCAGCTGCGCAGTGGACGCATTGCTGGGAGTGCGCGAAACGCTGAAGGTGTCGGGCTTGGCGGCCAGGCTGAACGAACGGTCCTTGACCAGGGCATCGGCGTCCGGCCCCGTGGCAATATCCTTGAGGTCCACCGCAATATCAAAGTTCACGCCACGCAGGCTCACGGTGGAGCCGCCTTCCTTGGTGGAGTCAAAGGTGCCGTTGCCAGGAATTTCCGACGTGATGTCGTTGCCGTTCTTGTCGGAGACCTTGTATTGGGTGCTGCTGGTAAAGGTCAGCTTGTAAGGCTCGCCATCGGCGAATTTATTCGTGTAGTCCGGGCCTGAAGTCACCAGGCCGGCCGACACTGAGACTTTATGATCATTGGGCACTGGCGCCGTTGCCGGCGGCACGATTGCAGGTGCAATCCAGGTCGCCTGGGTGCGGCCCGAGTTAACGGCACCGTCCATGATGCTCTTGCCGGTGTCACCGGCACTGACTCTCAGGGAATCGGAAACCTGCAGGCTCAGCGGCGTTTCATCACCCTGATAAGTGTAGGTACCGTCGCTGTTACGGCTGTAGGGCGGCGTCGAGGTCTTGGAGCCGGAAAACAGATAGTTGCCCGAGGAATCCTTACTGTTAAGCAACCCCAGCACCTGGTCTTCAAGCGCACCGATCTGGCCGGCAATCGACTTGCGGTCGGCATCGCTGCGCGAACCGCCCGCTTCAATGGCCAGGGTACTGGCCGCCTGCAGTGCCTCGTTGATTGCACCTAATACGCTTTCCTCGTTGGTCAACGAGTTCTTCAAACTGGTGATATTGCCGTTGAACTGCCCGAGCATGTCCTTCTGCTGTTGCAGCAACAACAACCTTGCCGCCGCCACGGGGTCATCCGCTGCGGTCTGCACGCGCACACCGGAACTGGCCTGCTCCTGGGCCTTCACCACGCTGGAGTAGTTGTCCGTGTACTTGGCGGCACTGGTTTCAAAATACTGTGCAGTGGAAATACGCATCGTCCCAGACTCCCTTAAAGACTATTGATCAGCGTGCTGAAGGTTTCTTGCGCAGCCTTGATGATCTGCGACGACGCGGTGTAGTACTGCTGGAATTTGATCATGTCGCCCGCCTCTTCATCGAGGTTGACCTGGGACACGGAGTTGCGCGCATCCTGGTTGGCCTTGAGCAAGGCGCCCGTGGCCGTGGTGTCGGTATTGGCCGACGCGGCCTTGGCCCCGACGGTCGACACCAGGCGGCTGTTGGCCGCCACCAGGCTCACTCCGCCGCCACTGCCATCGGACAGGCCGACCGTGGCTTTGGTCTGCAGGTCGAGCAACGCCTGGGCGTTACGGTTATCCGACTTGCCTGAGGCGTTGAAGGAAAACGTGGTGCTGTCCCCAGCGGCGGGCGACCCTGCGACAGTCGTATCGAACTTGAAGCTTTTGGCCGGCACCAGCAGCGCGCCGTTGGCATCACGCATCGGCACGTCGACCGTGATTTTGTTGCCTTGGCCCGGAACAATGGTGCCGGTCCCAATCGGGTTGCCCTGGGCATCGTTGAGCGTGTAGCCCTGGGTACCGTCGGCAGCCGGCTTGCCGAACACCATCTTCACTGGCATCGAGTGCTCGATGCCGGTACGCAGTTGCGCGGTATCGGCGCCGCCATGAATATCGATAGGCAGGGTCAGGGTCGGCGGTGTAAAGGTGCCGGTACCCTGATTGGTCTTGCTGCCCTCGCCCAGCAATGGCCCGGCGAACGCGATTTTATTGGCGTCCGTCAGGGCGGTGCCGATGTTGGCGGCACCGCTGGCGGTAGGGCTGACTTTGAAACTATCGCCCGCCGCCATCGGCCCCTTGCCATCCAGCGCCAGGGTGAAACCATCGATCACCGGCGGCGGCGCGGTATTGGTGTCGAACGCGCCCATGGCCTTGCCGTCGGAACGCACGACCGTGTAGTTATTGCCGCTGGTAAAGGTCACTTTGTAGTCGTAGGTCGACAGCTTGCTGGTATCGGCAATGGTCACGTTCAAATTGCCGGAGCCGGTGCTGTTGCCCAGCGCACCCTGACTGCGCTGGGCAATGGCCGCCGCGCTGTTGATGTCCTTGAACAGCGATGAACCGAAGTCACCGTTCAAGTCCAGGCCCTGGCCCAGTTGACTGTTGATGGTATCGGCTGTCGCCAGGGCAATACGCCCCAAGTCATTGATGGCCGGCATCAGGGCATCACTGCGATAACGCAGCAGGCCGCCGATACTGCCCCCACTGAGCACGTTGCCCAGATCGATCGTCGTACTGCCGCCGGCATTGAGCACAATGGTGTACTGGCTCGGGTCACTCGCGCTCGGCACTGCCGAGAGGGTGTTGGACTGGTCGCCCAATACCAAGGATTGGCCGCTGCCGGTACTGACGCTGAACACGCCATTCTTTTCACTGGTGGTCACCCCCACCAGCTCATTGAGCGAGCGCACCGCCTCGTTACGGGCATCCAGGAGATTGGCAGGCGCACTGTTGCTTGAGCCCTGGGCCAGGGTGATCTGCTTGTTGAGCGAAGCAATCGAGGAGGTCAACTGGTTGACCTGGTCGCTCATGGTGCTCAATTGGCCATTGATCGACTCTTTCTGCTGAGTCAACTGACCGGAAATCGCATTGAAACGGTTACTCAGGGTCTGGGCGCTGGTCAGCAGCACTTGCCGGGCAGATACGTCACTGGGGTTGGCCGCCGAGGTCTGCACAGCGGCAAAAAACGCGCTTAGTACCGAAGACATGCCGGTTGTCTTGTCCGACAAGGTCTTGTCGATGGCACTGGCCTGGCTGGAATAAGCCTTGGCATCGTTATTGAGCGCCGTGCTGTTCTGGTAGGCCGCGTCCAGAAACTCGTTATAGACCCGACGCACATCCGCCAGCGTCGTGCCGCTGCCAATGTACACACCGCCGTACGGGTTATTGGCACTCGCATTCTGCGTGGTCTGCTGGCGCGAATAACCCGAGGTGTTGGCGTTGGCGATGTTATTACTCAAGACCGACAACGATCCTTGAGCGGCATTGAGCCCTGACATCCCGATACTGAGCAAACTCATGGTTCAGACCTTATAAATGTGTGGTTGCGCCAGCGGCAGCGTAGTTCTGGTAACTGTTCATGTTTTTTGCGATCTGCGAAATCTTGCTGGCGTAATCCGGGTCGGTTGCATAACCGGCTTTTTGCAACTCGCGTACAAACTGTTCCGGGTTGTCGGCTGATTTCACAACTTCTTTATAGCGATCATGGCTTTGCAGCAGGGTCACGAGGTCGTGGAAGCTGTCCTGGTAGGAGCTGTAGGAACGGAACTGCGCCGTTTCCTTGACCATCGCACCATCGCGAAACTCGCTGGTGATCGCCCGAGCCTGACCGCCCTGCCAGCTCTGGCCGGCCTTGATGCCGAACAGGTTGTGGCTGCTGCTGCCGTCCTCGGCGCGCATCACCGATTTGCCCCAGCCGGTTTCCAGTGCGGCCTGGGCCACCAGGTACTTGGGGTCGATACCGATACGTGCGGCGGCGGCCTTGGCCATCGGCAGCATGGTGGCGACAAATTCATCCTGGGAGCTGAAGGCTTTCTTCGCCGGCGCCAGCGGTGGTTGAGCAATGGCGCGGCCATACACCTGCATGCGCCCGCTCGGCACGGCAAAGCTACGCGCACTGCTATTGATGACCGTGTCGTCGGCAGCGCTGTTACGCAGGGGCGCGGCTTTGGCTTCGACCGGGGCGGTCGGCACGATGCCCGCCAGCAGGCGGTCGGCCAACTTGCTGGGCAAGGCGATACGGCGCTGATTCATCAGCTCCATGTCGTTGGCATGAGTACTGGCCCCCTCAGGCACAGCCACGCGATATGCCCACAAAGGCCGCTGGCCATTGGAGCGGCCCAACGGGCCTTCAGCCTGGGTACCGGCAGCAATCTCGGTCGGCACATCGACTTTCTTCACCGGCACATCTGCAGCCGGGCCTTGCAAGGTGGCGGCCTGGGCCTGCACCGGTTTGTTCTTCTGCATCTGGCGCATCAGCACATCGGCCAGGCCGATACCGCCACCTTCGCGGGACATCGACACCGCCAGTTGCTGGTCGTACATTTCCTGGTACTGCTTGGCGGCCGGAGTGTTCAATGGGTTGTCCTTGCCCAGGGCCTCGGTGGCCGAACGCATGGACTTGAGCATCTCGTTCAAAAACAGCGACTCGAATTCCTGCGCCACTTTGCGCAGGTTGCCTTCGCTGTTTTTGTCGTCGCCCACCTTGAGCTGGTTAAGCCGGTTCAGGTCGGAGTAAGACCCCGAATCCGCCGTGCTGCTGATACCGCTCTTGCGCATATCCATGGCCATGGCCTCAGATCACGATCAGGTCGGCTTGCAACGCGCCGGCCTGCTTCAAAGCTTCGAGGATCGCCATCAAGTCGCCGGGCGCGGCGCCCACCTGGTTCACCGCACGGACAATCTCGTCCAGGGTGGTGCCGGGGCCGAACTTGAACATTGGCTTGGCTTCTTGCTGGGCATTGACGCGCGAACGCGGGACCACGGCAGTCTGGCCACCGGACAACGGCCCCGGCTGGCTGACGATCGGGTCTTCGGTGATGGTCACCGTCAGGCTGCCGTGGGTCACCGCCGCCGGCGAGACCTTGACGTTCTGGCCGATCACGATGGTGCCAGTGCGCGAATTGATGATGACTTTGGCCACGGCCTGGCCGGGGTCGACCTCAAGGTTTTCCAGAATCGACAGGTAGTCAACACGCTGGCTTGGGTCCAGCGGCGCAGTGACACGAATCGAGCCGCCATCGATGGCCTGGGCCACGCCAGGGCCGAGCATGTCGTTGATCTTGTCGACCACGCGCTTGGCGGTGGTGAAGTCGGAGCGGTTGAGGTTCAGGGTCAGGCTGTTGCCCTGGTTGAAACCACTCGGCACGGTGCGCTCAACCGTGGCGCCACCAGGGATACGCCCGGCCGACGGCACGTTGACGGTGATCTTCGAACCGTCGCGGCCTTCGGCATCAAAACCGCCCACTACCAGGTTGCCCTGGGCGATGGCGTAGACGTTGCCGTCGATACCTTTGAGCGGCGTCATCAGCAAGGTGCCGCCGCGCAGGCTCTTGGAGTTACCCATGGACGACACGGTGATGTCCACCACCTGCCCCGGCTTGGCGAACGCGGGCAGATCAGCGCTGATCGACACCGCCGCGACGTTCTTCAACTGCACGTTGCCCGAGCCTGGCGGCACCTTGATGCCGAACTGCGAGAGCATGTTGTTGAAGGTTTGCAGGGTGAACGGCGTCTGGGTGGTCTGGTCACCCGTACCATTGAGCCCCACCACCAGGCCATAGCCGATCAACTGGTTGGAGCGCACGCCGGAAATACTGGCGATGTCCTTCAGGCGCTCGGCCTGGGCCACAGCGCTCAAGGCCAACAAGAGCCCCATCGCCATCAGCTGTTTGAACTTCAAAATGGCCACCTAGAAAGGGAACAGCGGGCTGAGGAAGAAGCGGTCGAACCAGCCCGGCTGGCTCGCATCGGCAAACGAACCGGTGCCCGAGTAGGTAATGCGGGCATCGGCAATGCGCGTCGACGGCACGGTGTTGTCGGTGGAGATGTCATCGGCGCGGACCATGCCGGCGATGCGCACCAGCTCGTCGCCGGTGTTGAGGGTCATCCACTTTTCACCGCGCACGGCAATGATGCCGTTGGGCAATACGTCGGCGACGGTCACGGTGATCGAACCGGTCAGGCTGTTGCCCTGCCCGGCCGCGCTCTTGCCGTTGGTGGCGCGGTCGCCGCTGTAGCCGGCGTCCAGGCTCAGGTCACCACCGCCCAGCGGGTTGTTGGTGTTCAGGCCACCGCCGAACAGCGAGGTCAGGCCGATGCTGGTCTTGCTGTTCTTGCCGATCTGCGAGTTGGCGTTCTTGCTGGCCTGGGTCTTCTCGTTCAGGGTGATGGTGATGATGTCACCGACCCGGAACGCCTTGCGGTCGCTGTACAGGTTCTGCTCGAACCCGGCCTGGTAGATCGAGCCATTGTTAGCCGCCGCCGGCAGCGGCGTGCGTGGCAACACCGGCGCGTAGTACGGGTCATTGGGCTTTGGCGTGGGGGCGACACAGCCCGCAAGCACGGCGATCCCACTCAATGCCAACACACAAACATAGCGATTCATGACCCTAACCTCACGGTGTTGCAGGCACCCTCAAGGGCGCCCCATAGACTGATTACAGATTCTGCGTAACGAACGAAAGCATCTGGTCGGCGGTGGAAATCACCTTGGAGTTCATCTCGTAGGCGCGCTGGGTGGTGATCATGTTGACCATCTCCTCAACGGTGCTGACGTTGGAGGTTTCCAGGGTGCTTTGCAGCGTGGTGCCGAAGCCGTTCAAGCCAGGGGTGCCGATTTGCGGCGCGCCACTGGAGGCGGTTTCCAGGAACAGGTTGTTGCCCATCGCCTGCAGGCCGGCCGGGTTGATGAAGTCGGCGGTTTGCAGGTTGCCGATCACTTGGGACGCCGGGTTGCCAGCGACGGTGATGGACACGGTGCCGTCGTTGCCGACGGTGAAGGTCTTGGCGTCGGGTGGCACGACTACGGCAGGCTCGAGGGCGAAACCGTTGGCGGTCACGATCTGGCCGTTGGAGTCCAGGTGGAAGGTGCCGTCACGGGTGTAAGAGGTGGTGCCATCCGGCTGCAGCACCTGGAAAAAGCCGCGGCCATTGATCGCCATGTCCAGGGGCTGGCCGGTTTGCTGCAGGTTACCGGCGCTGAAGTTTTTCTGGGTGCCGACGATCTGCACACCGGTACCCAGTTGCAGGCCCGACGGCAGTTCGCTGTCCTGGGTCGATTGGGCGCCCGGTTGCTTCTTGATCTGATAGAGCAAGTCCTGGAACTCGGCGCGATCACGTTTGAAGCCCGTGGTCGACACGTTCGCCAGGTTGTTGGAAATGGTCGTCAGGTTGGTGTCCTGGGCGGACAGGCCTGTCTTGGCAACCCATAGAGCCGGAAGCATGCTGTTCTCCTTCGTGCGCCGGATGGTTGGCGCTGCGTTGCAAATTAGTTAGTGGGCTTGAATCAGCTCATCTGCATGACGCGCGTCATGGCCTGGTCGTCTTCTTTAGCGCTGTTCATCATCTTGATGTGCAACTCGAACTGCTTGGCCAGCGCCAGCACCGCGGTCATTTCTTCCACGGCATTGACGTTGCTCGCCTGCAAGAAACCCGAGGTCAGCCGCACGTTCGCGTCGGCCTGGGCCGGCTGGCCATCCTTGGTGTGGATGGTGCCGTCCAGGCCCTTGGTCATGTTCTTGAGGTCAGGCTGGACCATCTTGATGCGGTCCACTTCCGCCATCACCCGCGGGCCTTCGCCCATGGCACGGATGCTGATGGTGCCGTCCGAACCCACTTCGATTTTCTGCTGGGGCGGCACGGCAATCGGGCCACCGTTGCCCATGATCGGCATACCGTTGCCGGCCCGCAGCACGCCCAGGGCGTCCACGTTCATGCTGGCGCTGCGCACATAGGCTTCGCCGCCATCCGGGGTTTGCACGGCCATCCAGCCGTCGCCGCTGACGGCCACGTCGAGGTCGCGGCCGGTTTCGATCATCGCACCCGGGGAAAAGTCAGTGGCCGGCCGCTCGGTCATGGCAAACGCCCGCGCCGGAAAGCTGTCACCGAACACCGGCATCGAACGCGCCTGTTCCAGGTCGCGCTGAAAGCCGTTGGTGGAAATGTTCGCCAGATTGTTGGCATGGGCCTTCTGCGCCAGTGCATTCTGGCTGGCGCCGGTCATTGCCACATAAAGGTACTTGTCCACGCTCTATCCTCTTTCTGACGGACGCTTGCCGCCCACCGCTGTACTGAGGTGGCTTAAGCAATTTGCGAACCAACTTTTTAAAAGCGGCGAAAGTCCAGGCGCGGCGGGGGTTTCGTGGAGGTAGCTGAAAGAAGTGATGGGAGAAACAGTCGAAAAAACGGCGGACTACTGCCGCCTGCGGCAAACACCGGCCTTCAAACCTGTAGAGATCAAAGGTGGAGCTTGCCTGCGATAGCGGTGGTTCAGTTGCAGATTAATTGACTGACCCTCCGCCATCGCGGGCAAGCCCGCTCCCACAGGGAATTGATGCCGGGCGCTGATTCCGTGGGCAATACCCAACCAATGTGGGAGCTGGCTTGCCTGCGATAGCGGTGGAACAGGCACTGATATGCCAACTGACAGTGGGCTGTAGCAGCAGACGGTACCCACGATGCGAAGCGAGCCGCTCTTGATCTTGATCTGCTTTTGATCTCAGGCGCCCCGTTAAACCACGCTGGCCGAACGCAGGCTTGAATTCGTGGGTAACCCGGCAGGACGCCGGGTTAGCCGCCCCGCGCCATGGATGGCGCGTGGCGGCGGCCCACGGATTCAAGCCTGTGTTCGGGCACACCGAGCCTAGGCGAGGTGCCGAGTGGTGGGGCAAGAGCCCTTTGGTTACTTTGGGGCTCTTTTCCAAAGTGACCCGCTGTCAGAGCGGAACCCTAAGTAGCCGTTGCCTAAATAACGGATATGTACCCGTTCCAACTGTGTTGACTGTTAGGCCGTCTTCGCAGCGATGCGGCGACCCGACAAGCCAGCTCCCACATTTGGATCACGGTGCGTCAGTTAGATCAGCGCTGGCTGTCAGTCCGTCACGGGAGCCAGCTCCCACCGCTTTAACTGCGATCAGCCTTGAGCACTTCGTAATCCCGCAGCTTGTTGGCAATGGTGGTGTGCGACACCCCCAGGCGCTTGCCCAACTGGCGACTGCTCGGGTGTTCGGTGTACAGGCTTTCCAACACCGCCTTCTCAAAGCGCCCGACGATATCCTCCAGGCTGCCCTCCAGGGAAAAATCACCCAGCGGCTGGCGCACGCCATAATCCGGCAAGCGAATATGCTCAACCTTGACCGTACCGCCCTCACACAACGACACCGCCTGGAACAGCACGTTTTCCAGTTGCCGCACGTTGCCCGGCCAGTGGTAGTGGCTGAGCTTGTCCATGGCCGCAGGTGCCAACTTGGGCAGCGGGCAACCGATCTGCCGGCTGGCCTGGTCGAGAAAGTGCTCGACCAACGGCGCGAGTCCATCCAGGCATTCGCGCAATGGCGGGATATGCAACGACAGCACATTCAGCCGGTGATAAAGGTCCTGGCGAAACTCACCCCGAGCGCAGAGCTCCGACAAATCCACCTGGGTCGCACAGATCACCCGCACATCCAGGTACACCTCTTCATCACTGCCCACCCGGCGAAAACAGCCGTCCTGCAGGAAGCGCAGCAACTTGACCTGCAAGCGCGCGCTCATTTCCCCCACGCCATCGAGAAACAAAGTACCGCCCGCCGTCAGCTCAAGCAGGCCCAACTTGCCTTCGGCCCGCGCCCCTTCAAACGCGCCGGGACCATAGCCAAACAGTTCGGTCTCGGCCATCGACTCAGGCAGCCCCGCGCAGTTGAGCGCCATCAACGGCGACTGCCCGCGCGGGCTGGCCAAGTGGCAGGCCCGAGCCAACAGCTCCTTGCCGGTGCCGGTTTCGCCTTCTATTAATAGCGGTGCATCCAGCGGCGCCATGCGCCGCGCTTCGCGGACCACGGCGGCCATGACCTTGGAGCTCTGGAAGATGCTGTCGAAACCACGCAGCTCTTGCTTGCGCACGTTATAGATACGCTCACCGACCCGGTCGGCCCGATGCAGGGTGAGCACGGCGCCGGCCATGGCTTCGCTGTCATCGTGCTCGGAGGATTGCAGCGGCGCGATGTCCGCCAGAAATACGTCGCCCTTGACCTTGACCCGCAGGCCATTGATGCGCGATTTGCTGGCGCGCACCAGTTCCGGCAGGTCGAAGTCCTCGGCATACCGCGACAGGGGAATCCCGGGCACTTCATCCACCCGTACGCCCAGCAACTGCGCCGCCGCACGGTTGGCGGCCACGATGGAGCCGCCCATATCAATGGACAACACCGGGAATTCCAGGGCGCCGAGCAACGCATTGAGCTCCATATGCCGCCGCTCGCTGGGCATCAGCCCTACCCGCTTGACGCCAAACACCCCGGCAATCGCCTCGAACTGCGGGCGCAACGCCTGGAACTGCATGTTCACCAGGTTGGGGCAAAACAGGTAGATGGCGTTGCCATGCTCACCGCCGACTTCGCCCTTGGCGACGTTGACGCCGTACTCCACCAGCAGGTTGAGGATGTCCCGCAGGATGCCGATGCGGTTCTGGCAGTGCACTTTGATACGCATGGAAAAACTCGAAAAGGGAGTAGGCGCCGCGTCTTTTTGTCGCTGGGCGCAGATAGTCGTCAAGATTATGTGACAGTACGGCCGCCATTCCCAGCCCATAGCTGCGACAAGCGGGCCTATCGTAACGAATACTTTACGATTACCGGTAATTTTTCCTACATGCACTCGCTAAAGGCTGATGGAATCCTGCGCCTATCCGGTTATCAATAGAGGCATCCCCAGGACATAACAAGAACGAATGCCTAGCAGGAGAGCCGTATGAAGCAGACGCACTACGTGGCCCGCGAGCCCGATGCGCAAGGTTTTATCCACTACCCGCCCGAAGAACACGCGGTGTGGAATACCCTGATCACTCGCCAGTTGAAAGTGATCGAGGGCCGCGCCTGCCAGGAATACCTGGACGGTATCGACAAGCTCGGCCTGCCCCTGGACCGCATCCCCCAACTGGGCGAAATCAACAAGGTGCTGGCCGACACCACCGGCTGGCAAGTCGCCCGTGTACCGGCGCTGATTCCCTTCCAGACCTTTTTCGAATTGCTGGCCAGCAAGCAGTTTCCGGTGGCGACCTTTATTCGTACCCGTGAAGAACTGGACTACCTGCAAGAGCCGGATATTTTTCACGAGATCTTTGGCCACTGCCCGCTGCTGACCAACCCCTGGTTCGCGGAATTCACCCACACCTACGGCAAGCTCGGCCTGGCGGCCACCAAGGAGCAACGGGTGTACCTGGCGCGCCTGTACTGGATGACCATCGAGTTCGGCTTGGTGGACACGCCCCAAGGGCGGCGCATCTACGGTGGCGGCATTCTGTCGTCGCCTAAAGAAAGTGTGTATTGCCTGTCGGACGAGCCTGAGCACCAGGCCTTTGATCCGCTGGAAGCGATGCGCACCCCTTATCGCATCGACATCCTGCAACCGTTGTACTTCGTCTTGCCCGAACTCAAGCGCCTGTTCGACGTGGCACAGGAAGACATCATGGGCATGGTCGAGCGCGGTATGCAGTTGGGTCTGCACGCCCCGCTCTTCACCCCAAAGGCAGTCCCGCCCAAACCCAACGCCGCGTGAACCTCACGTTTTAAGGCCAGGTGAGTCTGTTCCCTGGCCCCGCGTTGCTTTAGGGTAACGCCACTGACCTTCAATCATTCGAATTCAGGACACCTTCCATGACCACCTTGAACCAAGCCCACTGCGAAGCCTGCCGCGCCGATGCCCCGCAAGTCAGCGATGAAGAACTGCCGGTGCTGATCAAGCAGATCCCTGACTGGAACATCGAAGTGCGCGACGGCGTGATGCAGCTGGAAAAGGTTTTCCTGTTCAAGAACTTCAAATTTGCCCTGGCCTTCACCAACGCGATGGGTGAAATCTCCGAAGCCGAAGGCCATCACCCTGGCCTGCTCACCGAGTGGGGCAAAGTCACCGTGACCTGGTGGAGCCACTCCATCAAGGGCCTGCACCGCAACGACTTCGTCATGGCCGCGCGCACCGATGAAGTGGCCAAGACCGCCGAGGGCCGCAAGTAATGCATTTTGACGCCATCGACCGCGTGCCCGGCGACCCGATCCTCGGGCTGATGGACCTGTATACCCAGGACACCAACCCGAACAAGTTCGACCTGGGCGTAGGCGTGTATAAGGACGACCAGGGCCTGACGCCGATTCCCCACTCGGTGAAGCTGGCGGAACAGCGCCTGGTCGACACCCAAGTGACCAAGACCTATATCGGTGGCCATGGCGATGCAGCCTTCGGCAGCCTGATCAGCGAACTGGTGCTCGGCGCCGACTCGGCCTTGCTGCGTGACCGCCGCGCTGGCGCCACGCAAACCCCCGGCGGCACCGGCGCCCTGCGCCTGAGTGCCGACTTTATCGCCCACAGCCTGCCGGGCCGTGGCGTGTGGCTGAGCAACCCGACCTGGCCGATCCATGAAACCATTTTTGCCAAGGCCGGGCTCAAGGTCAGTCATTACCCTTACGTGGGCAGCGACAACCGCCTGGATGTGACGGCGATGCTGGCAACCCTGTCCAGCGTGCCCAAGGGTGACGTGGTATTGCTGCACGCATGCTGCCATAACCCGACCGGCTTTGACCTGTCCCAGGATGACTGGCGCCAGGTGTTGCAGATCGTGCGTGAACGCCAGTTGCTGCCGCTGATCGACTTTGCCTACCAGGGCTTTGGCGATGGCCTGGAGCAGGACGCCTGGGCGGTGCGCCTGTTTGCCGCCGAGTTGCCGGAAGTGCTGATTACCAGTTCGTGCTCGAAGAACTTCGGCCTGTATCGCGACCGCGTGGGTGCATTGATCGTGTGTGCGGCGGATGCTGAAAAGCTCACTGATGTACGCAGCCAACTGGCGAATATCGCTCGCAACCTGTGGTCGACGCCGCCGGATCATGGCGCCGCCGTGGTAGCGACCATCCTCGGTGATACACAGCTGAAAAAGCAGTGGAGCGAGGAAGTCGAGGCCATGCGTTCGCGGATCGCCCAGTTGCGTTCCGGGTTGGTGGAAGCGCTTGCGCCCCATGGGTTGGCCGAGCGCTTTGCGCATATCGGCGCGCAGCGGGGGATGTTTTCCTATACCGGCTTGAGTGCCGAGCAGGTCAAGCAACTGCGCGAGAAGCACAGTGTGTATATGGTCAGTTCGGGGCGGGCTAACGTGGCTGGGGTTGATGCGACGCGCCTGACGTTGCTGGCTCAAGCCATTGCTGACGTCTCCAACTGAACGCCTTCTGTAGGAGCGAGCTTGCTCGCGAAAAACGCCAACGATAACGCCTGCGTTCTGAATGAACGCGGCGCCTGCGAGTTTTTCGCGAGCAAGCTCGCTCCTACAAAAAGCCTTTAGCCGGTGACCATTTCAGCCTTCAGCAGTGCCTCTTTAGCTTGCGCATCCGCCAACCGATACAACTCGATATGCCCATCCCAGTGCTCGATCAAGGCCGTGCACGACTCCACCCAATCCCCGCAGTTGAGGTAATCCACCTCGCCCACCTTGCGAATCTCGGCATGGTGAATATGCCCGCACACCACCCCGTGCAATTCGCGCTTGGTCACTTCGTGGGCAATCGCCTCTTCGAAATCGCTGATAAAACTCACCGCTGTCTTGACCTTGTGTTTCAGGTAGGCCGACAGCGACCAGTAACCGTAGCCATACCGCGCACGCCAGTGGTTCAGCCAGCGGTTCAGCGTCAGGGTGAATTCGTAGGCCGAGTCTCCGAGGAAGGCGAGCCAGCGGTGATAGCGCGTGATCACATCAAACTGGTCGCCATGAATCACCAGCAAGTGGCGGCCATCAGCGGTGACGTGCACAGCCTCATCCACCAACTGGATATTGCCCAGGATCAGCTTGGAATAGCGACGCAGGAACTCGTCATGGTTGCCGGTGACATAGATCACCTCGGTGCCACGCTTGGCCATGGTCAGCAGGCGGCGGATTACGTTGGTATGGGCTTGAGGCCAATACATGCCGCCGCGCATTTTCCAACCGTCGATGATGTCACCGACCAGGTAAACCTTGTCGGCGTGGTAGCCCTTGAGAAAGTGCGACAGGTGTTCGGCCTGGCAATCCCGGGTGCCCAGGTGCACGTCGGAAATCCACAGGGTTCGCACCCGTTGCTTGCGGCTAGGCTTGGTGAACTCGGCACGGGTCATGGGCATCCCTCGACGCTGTTTTGGCGAGCTTGCGCCCTGGCGGTTAATAGCCCATGACAAGCGTGCGTCAGTCTGATGACAGCGCCCGTTGCCCGCCAAGCGTTGTAGACTGACGGCTTGCCGCCCTGGAGACCGCGATGAGCCCGACCCTCACGCTACGCCACTACCTCGAAGCGCCCATTGCCCACAGCCATGACCATGCGCAGTTGGTGTTCGGCCTGTCCGGGCACCTGGACCTGGAAGTCGATGGCCGTGGCAGCCAGGTGCGCGAAAGCAGCGTGATGGTCCTGCCTTTCTCCGCTCACCATGCCTGCATCAGCCGCGACGGCAGCCGCTGCCTGGTGCTGGATGTGCCGACTGAACACTGGGTGGTGCATTCCTTGGGCGAACATGCCGACGCCAGCCGCCGCTTGCTCGACCAACCCGCGCGCCTGGCGCTGGATGCCCGGCAACACCAACTGGTGCAGTGGCTGGCACAAAGCCCGGTGCACGACCCGTTGATCGTCCAGCAAGGCGCCGTGTTGTTATTGGCCAGCCTCAACCACCCTCAGGCCCAACCGCTGCCGGGCCGGCGCCTGCCTTATGCCGCGTTCAATGCCCATATCGAGCGCCATGCAGCGCGCCCGTTACAGGTTGCCGACCTGGCGCGGATTGCCGATTTGTCCGTGCCGCGCCTGCATGCACGGTTTATGGCTGAATGCGGGCAGACGCCGATGGACTATCTGCGCAGTCGTCGCCTGCACATGGCCCTCACGCTTTTACGCGAAACCTCCCTGCCCATCGGCGAGATTGCCGAGCGCGTCGGCTACGCGTCGCAAAGTGCATTTTGCGCGGCCATGCTACGGGCGTTTGGCGCCTCGCCCGGGGCGTTGCGTCGGGCGGGCTAGCAAGAGTCTTGCGCTAAAAATCACCCGGCCCGCGACAGACGCCCATCCTCCAACCCTCTAGACTGCGAGGCTGTCACCCCCTGTTGGATCAAGGATCGCAATGACTCCCCGCTCAGCCCTTGGCGCCCTGCATATCGGCGCATTGATGTTTGGCCTCACCGGTGTATTCGGCAAGTTGGCGGCGGCCTCCCCCGCCATTATCGTATTTGGCCGGGCGGCGTTTGCCGTGCTGGCGCTGGCGGTGTTTGCGCGCTTTGCCAGCAATGCTCCGTGGAAGCGGCTGGAGATGCGCGACTGGCGCCGGCTGCTGGTCAGCGGTGTGTTGTTGGCCGCCCATTGGGTGACATTCTTTATCGCCGTCAAGGTCGCCGGCGTGGCTGTGGCGACCCTGGGGTTCACCGCCTTTCCGGCCTTTACGGTGATCCTTGAAGGGTTGATCTTCCGCGAGCGCATTCGGGCTAATGAAGTGTTGCTGGTGGTTCTGGTTACCGTTGGCTTGGTGCTTGTGACCCCGGACTTCAATCTCGCCAGCGAAGCTACGGGCGGGCTGCTGTGGGGTATCGCCTCGGGCTTGTTGTTCTCGTTGTTGTCGCTGAACAATCGCGCCAGTTCCGGGCGCATTCCTGCAGTACAAGCCGCGCTGTGCCAGAACGTCGTGGTCGCCGCGTGCTTGCTGCCCGTGGCCGCGCCGGGGCTGGTAGATGTGCGTGCAATCGACTGGCTGTGGATCGGACTACTGGGGGTGTTTTGTACCGGCCTGGCCCATAGCCTGTTTGTCGCCAGCCTCGCGGTGATCAAGGCGCGCACCGCTTCGGTGGTGTTTGCCATGGAGCCCGTCTACGGCATCACCGTGGCCTGGCTGCTGTTTGCCGAAACCCCGACCCTGCGCATGCTGCTGGGCGGCGCCTTGATCATCGTCGCCATCGTGCTCTCGGGCCTGATGGGCAGCGCCAGCCAGGCCAAACAACCGGCGCCGGCCTGACTTCAGACGGTACGGTCGTTATGCCCGAGGTCGCGCTGCGGGTCGATCTGGTCGCGTACTCGCTGCTTGAGCACCTTGGCCTCGGGAAAACCGCCATCGGCCTTGCGCTCCCAAACCTGCACGCCATCACAGGTGATGCGAAACGCGCCGCCAGTGGCCGGTTCCAGCGCCACGCGCCCCAGGTCATCGGCAAAGGTGCTGAGCAACTCCTGAGCCAGCCACGCGGCGCGCAGCAACCACTGGCACTGGGTGCAATAGGTGATAACGATCTCGGGTTTGCATGCAGACATCATTAAGCGGCTCCTGGCGTAACAGGCTCAGCGAATCGGGTGGCTATAATAGCGGCCTTTGTCGCCCAGCCACGAGATTGATGATGCGCCGCCTGCTGTCTTGCCTGTTCCTGTGCCTTGTCCCCCTACTTGCCGACGCTGTAGAAGCCCCCCGCCCGAAAATCGGCCTGGTGCTGTCCGGCGGTGCCGCCCGTGGCCTGGCGCACATCGGCGTGCTCAAGGCGCTTGAGGAGCAAGGTATTCATATCGATGCGATTGCCGGCACCAGCATGGGCGCGGTGATTGGCGGGTTGTACGCGTCGGGGTACAAGATCGACGAGTTGGAGAAGTTGGCGCTGGGTATCGACTGGCAGCAGGCCCTGTCCGATGCGCCACCGCGTGAAGACGTACCGTTTCGGCGCAAGCAGGATGACCGGGATTTCCTGGTCAAACAAAAACTCAGTTTCCGCGACGATGGCAGCCTCGGCCTGCCGCTGGGCGTGATCCAGGGCCAGAACCTGGCGTTGCTGCTGGAAAGCATGTTCGCCCACAGCAGCAACACGCGTAACTTCGACAAGCTGCCGATCCCCTTCCGTGCCGTGGCCACCGACATCACCACCGGCGAAAAAGTAGTCTTCAGCAAAGGCCACCTGCCCCAGGTGATACGCGCCAGCATGTCGATCCCCGCGGTGTTCGCCCCGGTAGAGCTGGATGGCCGCCTGCTGGTGGACGGCGGCATGACCGACAATATCCCGCTGGACGTGGCGCGGGAGATGGGCGTCGACATTGCCATCGTCGTCGACATCGGCACCCCGCTGCGCTCGCGCAAGCAACTGGCCACCGTGGTGGACGTGCTCAACCAGTCCATCACCCTGATGACCCGGCGTAACTCCGAGGAACAACTCAAGGCCCTGTACCCCAAGGACGTGTTGATCCAACCGCCGCTGGCCGCTTATGGCGTCACCGATTTCGGCCGCGCCAAGGACATGATCGATGCCGGCTACCGTGCCACCCGTGCCCTCGACGTACGCCTGGCACACCTGCGCCCTGCCGAACCCATCGACGCCGACCTGATAGCCGCGCGCACGCCGGGCGAACGCACCCCGGTGATCACCGCGATCCAGGTGGAGAACGACTCCAAGGTCAGCGACGACGTCATCCGCTACTACATCCGCCAGGGGCTGGGAGAACCGTTGAACCTGGGCCGCCTGCAATCAGACATGGGCACCCTGTACGGCCTGGACTACTTCGAGCAGGTGCAATACCGCGTAGTGAAAAAGGGCCAGGACAACACCCTGGTGATCAGCGCACGTGGCAAGCGCAGCGGCACCGACTACCTGCGCCTGGGCTTGAACCTCTCGGATGACATGCGCGGCGACAGCGCCTTCAACCTCGGCGCCAGTTACCGCGTGAACGGCATCAACCGCCTCGGCGCGGAATGGCTGACGCGGGTGCAGATTGGTGACCGGCAGGAACTCTACAGCGAGTTCTACCAACCCATGGACACCGGCTCACGCTACTTTGTGGCCCCCTACATCAGGGCTGAGGCACAGAACGTCGAGCTGATCCTGGACAACGACCCCATCTCCGAATACCGCCTGGAACGCTACGGCTTTGGTTTGAACGTGGGCCGGCAGATCGGCAACAGCGGCGAGATCCGCTTTGGCGTGGGTGAAGCCTGGGGCAAGGCGGACGTGCGCATTGGCGACCGCGACCTGCCGAGCGTGAGCTTCAGCGAAGGCTTCTATGAACTCAAATATTCCTTCGACTCCCTGGACAACGTGTACTTCCCCCACAGCGGCGAAGACATCGGCCTGGCCTTTCGCGAGTTCGAACCCGGCCTGGGCTCGGACCAGCGCTACCGCCAATGGGAGTTCAAACTGGACAAGGCCATGAGCCACGGCCCGGACACCCTGATACTGGGCGGCCGCTATGGACGCACCCTGGATGATACGGATGTGGTGACGTCCAGCTTCCTGCTGGGGGGCGCACGGCAATTGTCGGGCTTTCGCCAGGATGCGATTTCGGGGCAAAACATCAGCCTGATGCGCGCGGTGTACTTCCGCAGGCTCACCCCGCGCTCTTACCTGCCGCTGGACTTCCCTTTGTACCTGGGTGCATCCCTGGAACGAGGCCGGGCGTGGAACAACGATAACGAGTTCGACAGCGGCTATATCAACGCCGCGAGTATTTTCCTGGGGTTTGATACGCCATTGGGGCCGCTGAATTTCAGCTATGGGTTCAATGATGATAATCAGAAGGCGGTGTACTTGAACCTGGGCCAGACGTTCTAGGAAAGGATTGCCAAGGACTTCTGTAGGAGCGAGCTTGCTCGCGAAAAACCCACAGACGCCGCGTTTATTCAGGAAGCCCGCGTTATCGTTGACGTTTTTCGCGAGCAAGCTCGCTCCTACATTTTGAAGATCAGGACTTTTCCAGGTTCGCGAGGATGTGCTCATGCACCCGCATGCACACCCGCAGGTCTTCTTCATTCACGCCCACGAACAATTCATGGCGCAACGCCGTGGCGATGGTCTCGATCTGGTCGATCAGCGGTTGGGCGGTATCGCACAGCAGGATGCGTTTGGCACGACGGTCTTCCACTACGGCTTGGCGTTGTACCAGGCCCTGGCCTTCCAGGCTGTCGAGCAGACGCGCCAGGGTAGGCCCTTCTACGCCGACACTCTGGGCCAATTCCCGCTGGGTGGGTGCTTCGACAAAACGGGCCAGGTGCAGCAGCACCAACCAGCGCGCCTGGGACAAGCCCAGCCCCGCCAGGCGGCGGTCCAGTTCGGCGCGCCAACCTCGCGACATTTGCGCCAACTGCATGCCAAAACGGTGTTGATCGGTTAACGGCATAAAAAACTCGTGTTTAAGACTGAAAATAAAGTATGGCTAATTATTAGTCAGCTAAGCATGAGCCCTGCTCGTAGGCAAGGCCCGCTATGTACTGATTCGTTACATTGTCGTAATTGCCCCACTAAATTTCGAATTCCGACTGCAAAGCGGCACGCACGCAGTACAAAACGCCTTCCGGAACACGCCCGGTAAACAACGGCGCAATCTCCGTCACAGCTGGCAATTCGCCTTCTCCATCGAGAAAAGCGTCCTGGATCTCGCCGAGCAAATCCTCAGGCAAATCAAGGGCCTGCTCCAGGGACAATTGCTGCTTGCCGATGGCTTCGGCGAGCAGGGTGTACACGTTTTTTTCCGAGCATTGCAGCTGGCCGGCGATCTGGGTCGGGGTCATGCCGGCACGGGCCAGGCTGATCAGTTCGTGGCGAATATCGGCGATTTCCTTCGGCGCTTCGGCCTGACCGCCGAGCACTTCCAGGAAGGCCTGGCCGTAGCGCTCCAGTTTGCGCGCGCCCACACCACTGACCCGGGCCATCTCGGCCATGGTGGTGGGCTGCTCGCGCAGCATCTCCAGCAAGGTCGAGTCGGGGAAGATAACGTAGGGAGGTACGCTGTGCTCCTGCGCCAGTTTGCGCCGCAGGGTGCGCAAGGCTTCCCATTGTTCGCGCTCCTCGCCCCGCACCAGTTGGCTGGCCTGACTGGTGCTGCTGCTTTTGGCGGTGGTCTGCGGCTTGAGGTCACGGCGCAGTTCCAGGCTCACTTCGCCCTTGAGCAACGGCCGGCAACTGTCATTCAAGCGCAGCCCGCCGTAGCCCTCGATATCGATGTCGACAAGCCCACGGGCAACCATCTGGCGAAACAGCGAACGCCACTCACCTTCGGCGCGGGCTTTGCCGACACCGTACACCGAGAGTTTCTCGTGGCCGAAGCTGCGAATTTTTTCGTTGTCCTTGCCCAGCAGTACGTCCACCAGATGGCCCACGCCATAGCGCTGGCCGGTGCGATAGATCGTCGACAACGCCTGGCGCGCCGGTTCGGTGGCGTCCCAGGTTTGCACGCCGTCGATACAGTTATCGCAGTGACCGCAGGGTTCAGGCATGTCTTCGTCGAAATACGCCAGCAGGGTCTGGCGGCGGCAGCGGGTCTCTTCGCACAACGAGAGCATGGCGTCGAGCTTGTGCTGCTCCAGACGCTTGTGGCGCTCGTCGCCCTCGGAGTTCTGCAGCATCTGCTTGAGCATCACCACGTCTTGCAGGCCGTAGACCATCCAGGCATCCGCCGGCAGGCCATCGCGGCCGGCCCGCCCGGTTTCCTGGTAATAAGCCTCAAGGGACTTGGGCAGGTCCATGTGCGCCACGAAACGCACGTTGGATTTGTCGATACCCATGCCAAAGGCGATGGTCGCCACCATGATCAGGCCTTCCTCGTTGAGGAAGCGTTTTTGGTGCGCAGATCGCGTTTCATTGGGCAGGCCGGCATGGTAAGGCAGCGCCGGGTAGCCTTGTTCACAGAGGAACGCGGCGACCTCGTCGACTTTCTTGCGTGACAGGCAGTACACGATGCCCGCATCACTGCGCCGCTCGGACAGGAACGCCAGCAACTGCTTGCGCGGCTGCTCCTTGGGCACGATGCGGTAGAAAATATTGGGCCGGTCAAAACTCGACAGGAAGCGCTCGGCGTTCTGCAAATGCAGGCGCTCGACGATCTCTTCGCGGGTCCGCTTGTCGGCGGTGGCGGTCAGCGCAATGCGCGGCACATCGGGAAACAGTTCGGCCAATTGGCCAAGCTGCAGGTATTCTCGGCGGAAATCGTGACCCCATTGCGACACGCAGTGGGCTTCGTCGATGGCGAACAAGGCGATCTCAAGGCTCTGCAAAAAGGCCAGCATGCGCGGCTGCACCAGGCGCTCCGGCGCCAGGTAAAGCATTTTCACCTCGCCACGCTTGATGCGAGCAGCCAGGTCGCGCTGCTGCTCGGCGCTGAGGGTGGAGTTCAACGACGCGGCGGCGACACCCAGTTCTTCAAGGGTGGCGACCTGATCGTCCATCAACGCAATCAGCGGTGATACCACCACGGCCAGGCCATTGCGCAACAGCGCCGGCACCTGGAAACACAGCGACTTGCCGCCACCGGTAGGCATCAGTACCAGGGCATCGCCGCCACTGGCCACGCGCTCAATGATCGCACCCTGGCGGCCACGAAAACTGTCGTAGCCGAAGATGTCCTTGAGGACGCGTTGAGCCTGCTCGAGCATGTAAAACTCCAAAATGGTGCCGAAATCCCTCAATACAGGCTGGCCGAAAAAATCCGCGTTCACGAAAAATAATCCGTAAGCGAAGTTTTCCCGGATTGGCGCTGGGCCTGCAGGGGCATCACAAAACGCGGCAGTATACCCGAGCGTTATCCACCAAAGGGCGCGACTGACGAATAGACGCACCAGGCTAAAACCGGGCAAATATGCCGTGCGGCTGGCCTGGGCGCTCAAGAAAGCCTAGAATTGCGCATCGTTTATTCCCAAGGTAGCCCTTCAATGTCCTTCGCTGAGCAACTAACCCGCTTGCAAGCCTTCCTCGACGCCGATGAGCTGCATGACGAGGCGCTGGACTACGTGGCCGCCCACGGCTACCTGACCGCCCTGTCGATCTGCTCCGACCCCGTCCCGGACCGTGAATGGATCGACGCGCTGTTCGCTGAAGAGCCTCACTACAGCGACGACGCCCAGCGCGCAGAAATCGAATCCACCCTGGTCGCCCTCAAGGCGCACATCGCCCGCCAACTGGCCTCCGACGAAGAGTTCGAGCTGCCGTGCGAGCTGGACCTGGGCGACGATCCGGATGACTCCGACCTGCGCGGCTGGTGCATCGGTTTCATGGAAGGCGTGTTCCTGCGCGAAGCCGCCTGGTTCGAAACCGCCGAAGAAGAAGTCAGCGAAATGCTGCTGCCGATCATGGTCGGTTCGGGCCTGTTCGAAGAGGAAGCAGAGTTCTCCGACATCGCCGCCGACGCCAACCTGATGGACGACATGATCGTGCAGATCCCGGAAGCCCTCACCGCGCTGTACCTGTTGTGCAACGCGCCTGACGAAAAACCGGCGATCCTCAAGCCACGTCACCACTGAGTCGCTTGCCCGTGGCACCCATGGGCAACCGTCCACTGCTCCTGCGCTACGCGCTGCTGGCCATCGGCTGGCTAAGCGTAGCGCTGGGAGTCATCGGCATTTTCCTACCGGTGCTGCCGACCACACCCTTCCTGTTACTCGCCGCCGCCTGCTTCGCTCGCAGCTCCCCGCGCTTCTACCACTGGCTGGTGGAACACCCGCGCCTGGGGCCTTGGGTGCGTGATTACCTGGACGGCAATGGCATCCCGCTCAAAGGCAAGGTCTACGCCATTGGCTTGATGTGGTTGAGCATCTCGATTTCCTGCTACCTGGTGCCACTGCCCTGGGCACGGGGCTTTATGCTGACCAGTGCGGTGCTGGTGACGATCTACATCTTGCGTCAGAAAACCCTGCCGCCACGCTGAGCGCCACCTGCGACATTCGATCCCACACGACCTTGGTCGACACTGACTAACACCAGGCATCATGCGAGACTGTCCAACCGGGCCTGGAATGCCCGGGTGTTCTTATGCTCGGAGTTACCATGACGCTGTCCAGCGGGCTGATCGCCGCCGTTGCCCTGGCCTATATGGCCACTATGTTTGCCATCGCCTTTTACGGTGACCGCCGCCATGCGCCGCTGCCACCGCGCGTGCGTGCCTGGGTGTATAGCCTGTCGCTGGCGGTGTACTGCACCAGTTGGACCTTCTTCGGCGCCGTAGGCCAGGCCGCCGAACAACTGTGGGCATTCTTGCCGATCTACCTGGGCCCCGTGCTGCTGCTAGTGCTGGCGCCCTGGGTGCTGCAGAAGATGATCCTGATCAGCAAGCAGGAAAACATCACCTCCATCGCCGACTTTATCGCCGCCCGCTACGGCAAGTCCCAGTCCCTGGCGGTGGTGGTTGCACTTATTTGCCTGGTCGGCGTGCTGCCCTATATCGCGCTGCAGCTCAAAGGCATCGTGCTGGGCGTTAACCTGTTGATCGGCTCCGGCCCCGACACCACCGGCACTCGCGCCCAGGACACGGCCTTGATCGTGTCGCTGGTGCTGGCGCTGTTTACCATCGTGTTCGGCACACGCAACCTCGACGCCACTGAACACCACCGCGGCATGGTGCTGGCGATTGCCTTTGAGTCGCTGGTCAAGCTGTTCGCTTTTCTCGCCGTCGGTGCGTTTGTCACCTACGGCTTGTACGACGGTTTCGGCGATCTGTTCAGCCAGGCCATGCTCGCCCCGCGCCTGGAGGAATACTGGAAAGAGACCATCAACTGGCCTTCGATGGTGGTACAGACCGGCGTCGCCATGATGGCGATCATCTGCCTGCCGCGACAATTTCATGTGACGGTGGTGGAGAACATCGACCCCCAGGATTTGCGCCTGGCCAAGTGGGTGTTCCCGGCTTATTTGATCCTCGCGGCACTGTTCGTGGTGCCCATCGCCCTGGGCGGCAAGATGCTGTTGCCCAGCTCGGTGCTGCCGGACTCCTATGTGATCAGCCTGCCAATGGCCGAGGCCCATCCTGCCCTCGCGGTGCTGGCATTCATTGGCGGTGCATCGGCGGCCACCGGCATGGTCATCGTGGCGAGCATCGCCTTGTCGACCATGGTTTCCAACGACATGCTGCTGCCCTGGCTGTTGCGGCGTTCCAGCGCCGAACGGCCATTCGAAGTCTTCCGCCACTGGATGCTGTCGGTGCGCCGGGTGAGCATTGTGATCATCCTGCTGCTGGCGTACGTGAGCTACCGCTTGCTGGGCTCCACCGCCAGCCTGGCGACCATCGGCCAGATCGCCTTTGCCGCCGTGACCCAACTGGCCCCGGCGATGCTCGGCGCGCTGTATTGGAAGCAGGCGAACCGGCGTGGGGTGTTTGCCGGCTTGGCCGCCGGTACCTTCCTGTGGTTCTACACCTTGGTGCTGCCGGTGACGGCGAAAAGCCTGGGCTGGTCGCTCAACCTTTTCCCCGGCCTGACCTGGATGCACTCCCACCCGTTCGGGCTGTCGGTGACGTCGCTGACCCTGGGCACTGTGTTTTCCCTGGCAGGTAACTTCACCCTCTTCGTGTGGGTGTCGATGCTGTCGCGTACACGGGTTTCCGAGCACTGGCAGGCAGGCCGTTTTATCGGCCAGGAAATCAGCCAGCGCGCAAATGCGCGCTCCATGCTGTCGGTGCAGATCAGCGACCTGCTCAGCCTGGCGGCACGCTTCGTCGGGGAAGAACGGGCCCAGCAGAGCTTTATTCGCTTCGCCTATCGCCAGGGCAAAGGCTTCAACCCCAACCAGAATGCCGATAACGACTGGATCGCCCACACCGAACGCTTGCTGGCCGGCGTACTCGGGGCCTCCTCGACGCGGGCGGTGGTGAAAGCGGCGATTGAAGGACGGGAAATGCAACTGGAGGACGTGGTCCGTATCGCCGACGAAGCCTCGGAAGTGCTGCAGTTCAACCGCGCCCTGCTGCAAGGCGCGATCGAGAACATTACCCAGGGCATCAGCGTGGTGGACCAGTCGCTCAAGTTGGTGGCCTGGAACCGCCGCTACCTGGAACTGTTCAACTACCCGGACGGTTTGATCAGCGTCGGCCGGCCGATTGCAGACATCATTCGCTACAACGCCGAGCGCGGCCTGTGTGGCCCCGGTGAAGCGCAAGTGCACGTGGCGCGTCGCCTGCACTGGATGCGCCAGGGGCGTGCGCACACCTCCGAGCGCCTGTTCCCCAATGGCCGGGTGATCGAGTTGATCGGCAACCCGATGCCCGGCGGCGGGTTTGTCATGAGCTTCACCGACATCACCGCGTTCCGCGAAGCCGAACAAGCGCTGACTGAGGCCAACGAGGGCCTGGAGCAGCGGGTGACCGAGCGCACCCATGAACTGTCGCAACTGAACGTGGCCCTCACCGACGCCAAGGGCGTGGCCGAATCCGCCAGCCAGTCGAAGACGCGGTTCCTGGCGGCCGTGAGCCATGACCTGATGCAACCGCTGAACGCTGCGCGGCTGTTTTCCGCCGCCCTTTCCCACCAGACCGATGGCCTGTCCGGCGAGGCACGGCAGTTGGTGCAGCATCTGGATAGCTCACTGCGCTCGGCCGAAGACCTGATCAGCGATTTGCTGGACATTTCGCGCCTGGAAAACGGCAAGATCAATCCGCAACGCCAGCCTTTTGTCCTCAACGAGCTATTCGACACCCTGGGCGCAGAATTCAAGGCGCTGGCCCAGGAGCAACACTTGCGCTTTCGCTGGCGCGGCAGCCGTTTGCGAGTGGACAGCGACATCAAGCTGCTGCGGCGGATTTTGCAGAACTTTCTGACCAATGCCTTCCGTTATGCCGACGGCCCGGTGCTGCTGGGCGTACGTCGTCGCAAGGGCGAACTCTGCCTGGAGGTCTGGGATCGCGGGCCTGGTATTGCGCCCGATAAACAACAGGTGATCTTCGAAGAGTTCAAGCGCCTGGACAGTCACCAGACCCGTGCCGAAAAGGGCCTGGGGCTGGGCCTGGCGATTGCCGACGGCCTGTGCCGCGTGCTAGGCCATCGCCTGAGCGTGCGCTCCTGGCCGGGCAAAGGCAGCGTCTTCAGCGTGTGCGTGCCGCTGGCCCGTAACCAGACCAGCGTGCAACCCAAGGCGCCCGCAGAAACCGGCCTGCCCTTAAGTGGCGCACGGGTGCTGTGCGTGGATAATGAAGACAGCATCCTGATCGGCATGCGCAGCCTGCTCACGCGCTGGGGCTGTGAAGTCTGGACGGCCGCCAACCAGGCCGAATGCGCGGCATTGCTGGCCGAGGGTATCCGCCCACAACTGGCGCTGGTGGATTACCACCTGGACCACGGCGAAACCGGTACCGAGTTGATGGGCTGGCTGCGCGCGCAACTGGCCGAGCCGATTCCCGGTGTGGTGATCAGTGCCGATGGGCGACCGGAGATGGTGGCCGAGGTGCATGGGGCGGGGTTGGATTACTTGGCCAAACCGGTGAAGCCGGCGGCGTTGCGGGCGTTGTTGAGCAGGCATTTGCCCCTGTAACGGCATAGGCATCCGCACAACTTCGGTATGACGCCGAACCTGTGGCGAGGGAGCTTGCTCCCGCGACGGCCTGACAGCCGGCGCATATCTACCTGACACAGCACCATCCAAATGTGGGAGCTGGCTTGCCTGCGAAGAGGGCCTGACAGTCAACACAGTTAGACTGGGTACATATCCGTTATTTAGGTAACGGCCACCTAGGGTTCCGCCCTGACGGCGGCTCACTTTTGAAAAGCGCAAAA
>NZ_QODJ01000069.1:0-28436 GCF_009935965.1 Pseudomonas sp. L13 | reverse complement strand
CGGCCAGCGTGGTTTAACGGGGCGCCTAAGATCAAAAGCAGATCAAGAGCGGCTCGCTTCGCATCGTGGTTACCGTTTGCTGCGATGGCATCACCTCGGTGCATCTGATACACCGAGGTGTCTGCATCGCAGGCAAGCCAGCTCCCACACAAGCCAGCTCCCACAGGGACCGCGCTGACCTTATGATCAGTGACCCGACGCCGCAGGCCCGGCCTTCGCCGTAAACGGCGGCTTGGCCAGCCACACCAGCAACATCAAGCCCATGAACATCCACCCCAGCAACGTGAAGTAATCCACGGTGGACATCATGTACGCCTGGCTGGTGAGAATCTGGTCCAGCTGGGTATAGGCCTTCTGCCCTGCCCCGCCCAGCGCCTGCAAGGCATCGCGGGTGGTCGAGTCGTAGACGGTGATGTTCTCGCTCATGTAGGCATGGTGCTGGTCGGCTCGGCGGATCCAGATCCAGGTGGTCAGCGACGCCGCAAAGCTGCCGCCCAAGGTACGCAGGAAGGTCGCCAGCCCCGCGCCGTCAGCAATCTGGTGCGGCGGCAGGTCGGACATCAGGATGCTCAAGGTCGGCATGAAGAACAGCGCCACGCCGATGCCCATGAACAGCTGCACCATGGCGATGTGGGTAAAGTCCACTTCGTTGGTGAAACCGGCGCGCATGAAGCAGCTCAAGCCAATCGCCAGGAACGCCAGGCCCGCCAGCAGGCGCAGGTCGAACTTGTGCGCGTACTTGCCCACGAACGGCGACATCAGCACCGGCAAAATGCCGATGGGCGCCACCGCCAGCCCGGCCCAGGTGGCGGTGTAACCCATCTGGGTTTGCAGCCACTGCGGCAGGATCAGGTTGATGCCGAAAAAGCCCGCATAACCCAGGATCAACACAATGGTGCCGATCCGGAAGTTACGGTGCGCGAACAGCCGCAGGTTGACCACCGGGTGCTTGTCGGTCATCTCCCAGATGACGAACACCGCCAGGGCAATCACCGAAATGGCCGCACCGATGATGATGAAGTTGGACTCGAACCAGTCCAGGTCATTGCCCTTGTCGAGGATGATCTGCAAGGCGCCTACACCGACGATCAGACTCAGCAGCCCAACGTAGTCCATCGGCTGGTAGCTGGTGACCACCGGGCGTTTTTTCAGCTGCGCACGCACCACCATCACCGCAAAGATACCGATGGGTACGTTGATGAAAAAGATCCACGGCCAGCTGTAGCTGTCGGTGATCCAACCCCCGAGGATGGGACCTGCAATCGGCGCCACCACCGTGACCATCGCCAATAACGCCAGGGCCATGCCGCGTTTGGCGGGTGGATAAACCGCAATCAACAGCGTCTGCGTCATCGGGTACAACGGCCCCGCCACCAAGCCTTGCAGCACGCGAAAGCCGATCAGCTCGGGCATCGAGGTGGAGATACCGCACAGGAACGACGCCAGCACAAACAGCAGGGTCGCCCACAAAAACAGCTTCACCTCGCCAAAGCGTCGGCTCAACCAACCGGTGAGCGGCAAGGCGATGGCGTTGCTCACCGCAAACGAGGTGATCACCCAGGTGCCCTGCTCGGAACTCACCCCCAGGTTGCCGGAGATAGTCGGCAACGCCACGTTGGCGATGGTGGTGTCGAGCACCTGCATAAAGGTCGCCAGCGACAGGCCAATAGTGGCCATCAACAGGCTGGGTGGCGTGAACGAGGCGTTATTGCTCATCAGCGTTGCGCAGCCTTGGGAGCGGCGACGCTGTTGTCATGGATCAACTGGTTGATCATGGCATCGGCTTCGGCCAATTGGCGGTCATACACGTTGGTGGTGAACGAGGCTTTTTGCGGCGCCTGTTGCGCCAGCACCGGGCCGCTCTGGTCGTGCAGGTCGACGTTGACCACGGTGCTCAAGCCCACGCGCAGCGGGTGCTTGGCCAGCTCTTCGGCGTTGATGTGGATGCGCACCGGTACCCGCTGCACGATTTTGATCCAGTTGCCGGTGGCGTTCTGCGCGGGCAGCAAGGCGAACGCGCTGCCGGTGCCGGCGCCAAGGCTGTCGACGGTGCCGCTGTACTTCACGTCGCTGCCGTAGATGTCCGACTCGATATCCACCGGCTGGCCGATGCGCATATCCCGCAGTTGGGTTTCCTTGAAGTTGGCATCGATCCACAGTTGGTCCAGGGGGATCACCGCCATCAGCGCGGTGCCCGGCTGCACACGCTGGCCCAGTTGCACGGTGCGCTTGGCCACATAGCCGGTGACCGGTGCGATCAAGGTGCTGCGCGCATTGGTCAGATAGGCCTGGCGCAGTTGCGCGGCGGCGGCTTGCACATCGGGATGGGACGAAATCACCGTGTCATCCACCAGGGCATTGGTGGTTTTCAGTTGTTGCTCAAGGTTGGTCAAGGCGTTCTTGGCGGCGGTCAGGCTGTCGCGGGCGTGGGACAGTTCTTCCTGGGAAATCGCGCCGCCCTGGGCCAGGGTCTTGCGGCGGTTGTAGTTGTCCTGGGCGGTTTGCACATCGGCTTTCTGCGCATTGACCTGGGCTTTCATGCCATCGACGTTGCTGTACAGGCCGCGTACCTGGCGCACGGTGCGGGCCAGGTTGGCCTGGGCACTTTGCAGGCCGACGGCGGCGTCGTTGGGGTCGAAGTTGATCAGCACCTGGCCTTCGTGCACCAGGTCGCCATCGTCGGCGCCAATGCTGACCACGGTGCCGGTGACCAGCGGGGTGATTTCCACCACGTTGCCGTTCACATAGGCGTCGTCGGTGCTCTCATTGAAGCGCCCGTAGAACTCATACCAGGCCCACACGCCCACCACACTCAGGATGACGATCAGCGCCAGGCCGATCAGCATCACTTTGCGTTTGCGGGGGTTGGTGTCGTTGGGTTGTTCGGTTGCGTTGGTGCTTTCGGCAGTGGCCATGACAAATACCTCAAATTATTCCGTGCGTGTAGCTGGGGTGGTCGCGGCCACGCTGTTGGCGTGGTACCCGCCACCCAGGGCCTGCATCAATTGAATCGACAGGTCGATCTGCGCCGCATTCAGGGTGGCCAGCTGACGCTGGGCCTGCAGCAATTGCTGCTCGATGCTGAGCACATCCAGGTAGTTACCGATGCCTGAGCTGTAGCGTTGCACCCCGGTGTCGTAGGACTGCTGCGCGATGTCGGCGGCGTGTTGCTGGGCCTGGATCTGCCGGCCCGTATCACGCAATTGCGAAAGGCTGTTGCCGATATCCCCCAAGGCTTGCACCAGGGTTTTGTTGTACTGGGCCACGGCCAGGTCGTAATCGGCGTCGCGGGCATCGAGGTCGGCGCGCAGGCGGCCGCCGTCAAAAATCGGCAACGAGATCGTCGGCGCAATGTTGAAGAAGCGGCTGGCCGAACCGAACATCGCATCGCCCAGCAACGACTCGGCACCTGCGCTCGCGCTCAGGTTGAGGTTGGGGTAGAAGCGGGTCTTGCTGGCGTCGATGTTCTTGCTCGCGGCCTCTACGCGCCAGCGTGCGGCGACCAGGTCCGGGCGGCGGCCGAGCAGCTCGGCAGGCAATACCGCCGGCACGGCCACGGCGCTGGGTTTGAGCACCGCTGGGCGCGCCAACTCTTCACCGCGGTCCGGGCCTTTGCCGAGCAACACGGCGAGGGTGATCTTGGCGCTTTGCAGTTGTTTTTCCGCGTCAATCAGTTGCGACTGGGAGCTGGCTTCCAGACTCTCGGTCTGCTGATACTGGTACTCGCTGTCGATACCGGAACTCAGGCGGCGCTTGCTCAGGTCGAGCATCTGGCGGGTGCGTTTGAGGTCATCGACAGCCAGGTCACGCACGATATGGGCCTGGCCCAGGTCGCTGTAGGCCTTGGCCACGTTGGCGGCCAGAGTCAGGCGCGCGGCCTGCCGATCCACTTCGGCAGCACGGGCCTCGCCCAACGCTGCTTCCCACACGGCGCGCTGGCCACCCCAGAGGTCGAAGTTGTAGTTGAAGCTGGCGCCGATGTTACGCACGGTCGAATAGGCATCGCCCTGCCCGCGAGGGTCTTGGTCCTTGGCCAGGCGCGAACGGCTCACGCCAGCGCTGGCATCCAGGGTCGGCATGCGCGCGGCGTTGGCGGCATAGGCCGCCGCTTCGGCCTGGTGGGCGCGGGCGTCGGCCACTTGCATGTCGGGGCTGTTTTGCAGGGCCTCCTGGATCAGGCCGTCAAGCTGTGGGTCGCCCAGGCTTTTCCACCAGTCAGCGGCCGGCCAGGCGGCGCTCGACAGCGTCACGCCGCTCAGGGACTTGCCGGCTTGCAGGGTGTTGGCGTCGAGGCGCTGGCCCTGGGTATCGAGGCCGCTGTAGTTGGCACAACCGGCCAACGTCATCGCCGCCAGCACCAGGCTGAGTGCGCGTGTGTTCATGATCTACCTACCCGCTGGATCGTGATGGGGTCACCCGCAGCGATCAGCATTTTCTTCAGGATCCGCTCCAGGGTTTCCAGCTCGCCCGGCTCAAGCACGCCGGCCAACTGGTTGAGGGCCTTGGCGCCGATGTGCGGGAGCATGTCCGCCAGGCGCTGGCCTTCGGCGGTCAGCACCAACTGCACCTGGCGCCGGTCCAGCTCGGAACGCTTGCGGCTGAGCAGGTCTTTTTGCTCCAGCCGGTCGAGCATGCGCGTCATCGAGCCGCTATCGAGTGACAGGTTGCGGCACAGCTCCGCCGGGGTATCGACGCCGAACTGGGCCATGATGATCAACACCTTGAACTGCGCGGCGGTGATGCCATGGGGTTCCATATGGGTGTCGATGATGCGGTCTTTGAGGATCGCAGCGCGGCCGAGCAACAGGCCTAGGTGGCAGTTGTGGAAGTTGTCAGGGGTGAAGTGAGGCATCGAAAGTCACCTTATTACTGCCTAGGCAGTGAATGTGTGACGAGATGTTACTGCTTAGGCAGCGAATGTCAAATGGAATAATTAGGTTGCTTGGTAGTTGGCGATGAGTGCAGTGTTCTAAGGATCGTCTGATTTTCCCTACACCCGGCCAACCCTAGAGTACCGGGATGAGATTAAAGAACTACCTCCACCAGATCAGCCCGGTCCTGTCCAACCCCAACGCCGCACGCCGGCTGTTGCGCGTTTTTGCGTTGGTGCTGCTAGTGGGTATTCTCGGTGGCGTGTACAGCTTCCTGCTATTTACCTTCAACAATGAAATCTCTCAGCGGCGCAGCTATATGAGCAGCGCCATAGCCGAGGCACATACCTTTTTCACTACCCGTGAAGCGTTGCTGGGAAGCTTGAGCCTGTCGGCCACGCGCAAGACCGAAATGAACGCGCCGGTATCCGATGAAGAAATCCGCCTGCTGCTGGGACAAACGCCCGGCCAGCAATGGAGCATCTGGCTGACCCAGCGCATGCGTGACTACCTGAAGGCCAAGCAACTCAACCTGTTGTATGTCGGCACTGAGGGCTGCGTGTTGCGGCTGTACAGCGCCGCCCCGGTCACCACCGTTTTTTCCCAGGCCATGCTCAATAAACTGGCCACCCTCAAGACGTCGAAAACCCTTCAAGAGTTATGGCTGACCCATGCGTCTAATGGGCATTCACGGCTGTACATCTTCATTCGCCTGGACGAGCGCGACGTGAACTCCGGCTGGCTCGGCCTGGAAATGGATGACCGCGAAGTCTCCAGCGCCTTGAACGACCACAGTGCCGGCGAATTCACCATGTTCAACGCCGAGGGCATGGCGCTGTTCAGCAATAGCCAGACACCCCCGCCCGGGCAGAACCTGCCACTGCTGCGGCAACAGGACTTCTTCGGGTTCGTCGGCACTGGCTGGCTGCCCGAACAGTTGGTGTTGCGCAAGCAGTTGAGGTCCTCGGATTGGCAACTCACCTATTCCATTGACTTGATCGCTGTGGTGCAGGCGCTATGGCCGCAAATCTTCGGCGCGCTGGCGTTCTGCCTGCTGAGTATCAGCCTGGTGTGCCTGCTGACCCGACGCCTGGAACACCGCTTCATTACCCCCGCGCTGCACCGGCTCCAGGCGCTGGTGGAAAGCGAGTTGTTCAGCCGCGACGTGATCCAGACCGCGCCCGTGGCGCTGTGCGTATTGCGCCGCACCGATGGCCAAGTGGTACTGGAAAACACCCTCGCCCAACAATGGCTGGGCCAGTGCGGCGAGCAGTTGGGCCCGGGCTGGATACACAATGCGTTCGACCCCGCGGCGCCCTGCCTGACGGATTATTTCGAGACCGCCGACGGTCGTCATCTTTACTTGAGCTGTGCGCCCACCCGCTACAAAGGTGAAGACGTGCTGTTGTGTGCGTTCAGCGACATCAGCGCGCGCACTCAGATCGAAGCCGCGTTGCAACAGGCACGCCAATCGGCCGACGCCGCCAACGAAGCCAAGACCCTGTTCCTGGCCACCATGAGCCACGAAATCCGCACGCCGCTCTATGGCGTGCTTGGCACCCTGGAGTTGCTCGGCCGCACCCATCTGGATGCCCAACAGAAAAGCTACCTGCGCGCCATCGAAGGTTCGTCCGCAACCTTGCTGCAATTGATCTGCGATGTGCTGGACGTCTCGAAGATCGAGGCCGGGCAACTGGCCCTGGAACTGAGCGAGTTCTCTGTACAGGCCCTGGTACAGGAGGTGGTGCAGGGCTATGCCGCCGCCGCGCAGAGCAAAGGCTTGCAACTGTACGCCTGCCTCGACCCGCAACTGCCGGAGCCGTTGCGGGGCGATGTCAGCCGATTGCGGCAGATCCTCAACAACCTGCTGAGTAATGCCGTCAAGTTCACCGACGCCGGGCGCGTGGTGTTGCGGGTCCAGGTGCTCAGCCGCGAAGGCGAGCGAGTATGTCTGCAATGGCAGGTCTCGGACACCGGCAAGGGAATTGCCCATCAAGACCAGGCGTTTATTTTCGACCCCTTCTACCAGACCGAGGGCAACAACAACGTGGTCGCTGGTACCGGCCTGGGCCTGCCCATTTGCCTGCGCTTGACCCACTTGATGAATGGCACTTTGCGCATGGTCAGCGAGCCGGGCCTGGGCAGCAGTTTTTCCCTGACGGTGCCGCTGGAGCAGCCCTCATCCAGCTTGCTACCAGCCCTTGCGCAGGCACTGGCGGCGGACGTCGTGTATGTGGTCTCGCCCGTGCTTGAACTGGCGCAAAACCTCAGCGGCTGGCTGCGCCGCTGGGGCGCTCGGCCGCACATCGGCCTGCCGACGAGCCTGGCACTGGAGGCCGATGGCGTATTGCTTGAGCTGTACCCTGATGCGTCGGATTCGCGCCCGCGCCTGGCTTGGCATGGGCCGCGAGTGACCGCCCAGGGGGACGGCGCCCACGAGCCACAGTTCAGCGGCGACGGCTGGCGTGTCAACCTCAATGACCTGAAGGCGATCCAGCAGGCCGTGCGCCATGCCCAGGGCGGCCAACCCGCCTTGCCCCAACCGGCCTGCGAACCACGCGAGTTGCGCCCACTGGGCCTGCATATCCTGGTGGCCGAAGACAACGTCATCAACCAACTGATCCTGCGCGACCAGCTCGAAGAGCTAGGGTGCAGCGTGACCTTGACCCGCGACGGTGAAGAAGCCTTGTTACGCTGGCAGGACGGCGGCTTCGACATCGTGCTCACCGACGTCAACATGCCCAGGCTCAATGGCTACGACCTGGCCAAGGCCCTGCGCGAGCTGGGCTGTACAACGCCCGTCATCGGCGCCACTGCCAACGCCCTGCGCGGCGAAGAGGCCCTGTGCCTGGCCGCGGGCATGAATCACTGCCTGATCAAACCTTTTACGCTGCGAGCCTTGTTCACCGCCCTGGCTCCCTACGAACGAGCCGCCCATGAAGCCCTGTAGCATTCTGATTGTCGAAGACCACCCCTTCCAGCACCTGTACTTGCAGAACCTGTTCAACACCTTGGGCGAGTTTGACCTGGCGTTTGCCAGAGACGGTGAAGCCGCCCTGGCCTGCCTGAAAAGCCGCGACTTCGACCTGGTGTTGACGGACCTGCTGATGCCCGGCATGGACGGCGTACAATTTATCCAGGGCCTGGCCGCGCAAACCTCGCGACCGGCGCTGGCGATCATGAGTGCGGCGTCGCGCCGCATGTTGATGGGTGCCAGCCTGGTGGCGAGCAACCTGCAAGTGAAGGTCATCGGGCTGATTTCCAAGCCGGTCAATGCCGCCGCCCTGCGCTGCCTGATTGATCAACTGCAGGGGCTGCGCCAGGCCCCACTCGCTGAAATCCCTCCCGGCATCGACCGCCAGAGCCTGCTAGATGCACTTGAAAATGACGAATTGCAAGCCTGGTTCCAACCCAAAAAAGCCCTGGACAACGGCCGCATCGTCGCCGCCGAAGCCCTGGTGCGCTGGATTCACCCCGAGCACGGAACGCTGCTGCCCGGCGCGTTCCTGCCGGCGTTGATTGCCTTCGGCCTCGAAGAACGCCTGTTGTGGCGGGTGCTGGAACAGGCGATGGTGGCCCAGGCCCAGTGGCGCCAACACGGCTATGACATTCCCGTGTCGATCAACCTGCCCACTCACCTGCTCAACAGCCACGACCTCCCCGACCGCATCCTCGCTTTCGTACTGGAACACCAAGGCCTACCCGCGCGCATCTGCTTCGAATTGATGGAGTGTTCGGTCCCGGATGACATCAGCAACTTCTACGCCGGCGCCTGCCGCTTGCGTATCAAGGGTTTCGGCCTGTCCCAGGATGATTTCGGCAAGGGCTATAGCTCGTACATGAACCTGGTGTCCGCGCCCTTCACCGAGTTGAAAATCGACCGAGCGCTGGTGCAGGGCTGCAACGCCAACGAAGAACTGGCCCAAGCGCTGACCAGCATTGTCAGCCTGGGCCGTCAATTGGGCCTGACGGTGGTGGCCGAAGGCGTGGAAACCGCGCAAGAACTTGCACTGTTGCGTAAGATCGACTGCACTCAGGTACAAGGCTTCCTGATTTCCCACGCCGTGTCTTCGGATCAGTTCCAGCAATTGCTGACCCATGACGGGCCGGCGAACGTTTATTGATCCGCGCAAGCGTGTGGCCGAACGTCGCTTGCTATAGAGGTCATTGTGTTCACAAGCAGCTCCCTCACCTTCGCCCAGGCGCAGTAATGCACCCGCCCAACGCCTTCCTGGAAAAGCTCGCCAGCAGTTCCTCGCGCCTGAATAAAGGTTTGCTGGTGCTGGGTGCGCTGGTGCCACTGTTACTGGGTATCAGCTACCTGGGCGTACTGCGCATGCTCGACGAGCAGCGTGACACCCTGGATTTTCACTTCGCTCGGCTGATGGAAAATATCCACGAGCAGGAAGTGTTCTTACGCGATGTTGCAGTGGAAAGCGCCAAGGGCGGGATCAAACTGCCGTCTCTCTCCCCACCCTACACACAAAGGCCCCTGCCCGAAGAAGGAGCCAATATCTATGAAGGTCGGGGCCTGCCATTTTCCTTGCCCTACAGTTTGAAAATCAATCCGGAGAAGATCGCCGCCAGCGAATATCAAAAAGTCTTTGCCCTGGGCACCTACATGGCCGACTACTACAGCGCGTTCTGGGCAGCCTCGCATTACCAGTCGCCCCAGATAATGCTGATCAATGGCTCCGACATCTTCGATGTGACGGTGCCTGCCGCCGGCCGGCTGCGCGGAGCGGGGCCAACCCAGATCGATACATTTGTGCAGGTGATGACCCAACTGAACGAACGCCTGCAATTGCAAAACACGTCGCCGCCAGCCCATCAGGTGCAGTGGGCCCCCTACCCCGATACCACGTCTAATAACGCCGCGCCCACCCTGCTGGCTTACGTCCAGATCGACCTGTCCGGGAATGCCCTGAGTATCAACGGCGCCAGCACTCGAGTGCTGCTGGGCTCACTGCTGAGCCTTTCGCAGATCAATAACATCGAGCGGTTGATGGCGTGGTCGATCTACGACGATTTTGTCTTGATCACCCCCGCAGGCCAGGCGCTCACCGGTGCCTTAAAGCCCGGACAAAGCTTGGCCCAGGGCGTCAATTTCAATCGAGATGGCTTGGTATTCAAGCTGACCGGCCCAGGCGCACAACACTGGACGGCGATCTACGTGATCAGCCTGCGCAGCTTCCTCAATTACGCGCTGTGGCCATTGCTGTGGCTGATGGCCTTGGTCGTCGCAGTGCTCGGCTGCGGTCGAGCGGTCAATCGTTGGTACACCGCCCGCGTGATCCTGCCGGCACAAAGCGCCCACGCCAGCATCGCCGAAAGCGAGGCATTCAGTCGCGCGGTGATCGACACTGCACCGACGGGCCTGTGTGTAATCCGCCGCAGTGATCACCAGGTACTTCTGCAAAACCTGCGGGCTCAAACCTGGCATGACAGCCGCCGATTGATCAGCCTGCTCAAGTCGCACACCGAGGCCGGCCAGGCCGACCTCGAGATTAACGGGCGCCACCTGCACGTCGACTTCGTGCCCACGCGCTACCAGGGCCAGGATGCCTGGCTGTGTGCATTGCATGATGTGACCCGGCACATCGAAGATGCCGCCGCCCTGGAGGAAGCGTGCCAAACCGCCGATTCAGCCAACCAGGCCAAGAGCCGCTTCCTCGCCACCATGAGCCATGAGATCCGCACGCCGCTGTATGGCGTGCTCGGCACCCTGGAACTGCTCGGCCTGACCGCCCTCGCCCCACGTCAGCAAGACTATCTGGACACCATCCAGCGCTCGTCCGCCACCTTGTTCCAACTGATCAGTGATGTGCTGGACGTGTCGAAGATCGAAGCCGGTCAAATGACCCTGGAACTTCAGGACTTCTGCCCGCTGGCCTTGACCGAAGACAGCGTGCGCACCTACAGCGCCTTTGCCCAGGCCAAGGGCTTGCAACTGTATGCCTGCATCGACGCGACCTTGCCGGACAGACTGCGCGGTGACCCGCTGCGCATTCGCCAGATCCTCAATAACCTGTTGAGCAATGCAATCAAGTTCACCGATAACGGCCGCGTGGTGCTACGGGTGCGGGTGTTGGAAAACGCGCAGGTGCAGTGGCAAGTCAGCGACACCGGCGTGGGCATTTCCCAGGCCCAGCAACAGCGATTGTTCGACCCGTTCTACCAGGTCAACGATGCCACCAGCCAAGCCGGCGCGGGATTGGGCCTGGCCATCTGCAAATGGTTGTGCGAGCTGATGCAAGGCCAGTTGAGGGTGGTCAGCGAGCCTGGGCTGGGCAGCAGTTTTACCCTGCAACTGGCTCTGGAAATGGTGCCGGGCAGCCTGGCCGATTGCCCCACCTTCGCACCCGGCACTCCGGCAATGTATGTGCGTGCGACAGTGGCTGAGCTGGCGCAACACCTGATCGACTGGTTGGCGCGGCTGGGCCTGGACGCTCGCGCTGTGACGGCTGATGCGCCGCCGCCCTCGGCGCTGCTGGTTGACCTTGCGCCACTCGCCAATCCCCTCGCTTGGCCCGGTCCTCACGTCATCGCGATACCGGGCGGGCCCAACCCGCCGCAATTGTCAGGTACGGCCTGGGCCGTCGATGCCCATGATGTGCGCGCGATTGCCAACGCGATTGTCCTGGCACACCACAATGCCGACGCGTATAGCCCACCCGCGCGCCCGGCAAAACCCCGTCAGTTGAACCTGCGCGTATTGGTGGCCGAAGACAATGTGATCAACTCGGCGGTGATCAAGGAACAACTCGAAGCGCTGGGTTGCTCGGTGGTGGTGGCGGCGAATGGCGAACAAGCCCTGGCGCAGTGGATACCTGGGCGTTACGACCTGGTGCTGACCGATGTGAATATGCCAATTATGAACGGCTACCAGCTGGCCGAAGCGCTGCGCCAGCAGGATAAGAGCCTGCCGATCATCGGCATCACCGCCAACGCCCTGCGCGAGGAAGGCGAACGCTGCGCCGCTGTCGGTATGCAGGCGTGGCTGGTCAAGCCACTGAACCTGGCGACCTTGCGTGCCGAACTGGAAAAACATTGCCAGATCGTCCTGCCGCCGTTGGTCGAACAACCCACGCTGTCACCAACAATGCGTGCGCTGTTTGTCACCACCCTGCGCCAGGATGTGCAGACCACCTTGGCCGCCTTGGGATGCGGTGATGCCAATGCCGTGGCGCAGCAACTGCACAGCATGGCCGGGGCCGTGGGCTCGGTGCAGCTTCAAGCCATGGCCACCGCGTTTATCGAATTGGAATGCCGCCTGACCGGCATGGCCGTCACCCCCGCCCTCGCCCTGGAAGTGCGACAGAACCTGGCGCGATTGAACGCTTTGCTCGATACCCTTGAATAATTTCACTCTGGAATATCAACCCATGGATACCCTCAACGTCGTCATCGCCGATGATCACCCCATCGTACTGGTCGGGGTGCGTGAACTGATCGAGCGTGACCCACGCTTTCGCGTGGTGGGCGAGGCCGTGTGTTCCAATGAACTGGTCAACTTGCTGGCGTCCGGGCCGGTGGACCTGGTGGTCACCGACTTCAATATGCCCGGCGACTCCCCTTACGGTGATGGCCTCAAGTTGGTGGAATACCTGACACGGAATTTTCCCCGCTTGCGGGTCGTGGTGCTGACGATGATTTCCAACCCATTGATCCTGACGCGCCTGCAAGAACTCGGGGTGTTAGCCGTGATTCAGAAGAACCAGCTGCATGACGAAATCCAGACCGCGCTCCAGGCCATTGCCCGCGGTAACCCGGTTCGCCAACACCGGCCACAGCCGATCTCAGTCGTGGATGACGGGGCAGATCTGGATGAACGCTTCACGCGGTTGTCTCCCAAGGAGTATGAAATTTTGCGGTTGTTTGTTTCGGGACAAAGTGTCAACGAGATTGCGCGGGGGTTGAACAGAAGTGCCAAGACTATCAGTACCCAAAAGATGTCGGCGATGCGAAAACTTGAAGTAAGCAGCGATCAAGACCTATTGACTTATTGCATAGAGCGCAACTTATTCAACTAAAAATACTTCGAAAATAATTGAACTTTCTGCTTTCTAAGGATCGTCTGATTCTCCACTAAGCGCGGGCGCCTTATTGTGTTGCTTCAACCCCAATTATGGATAAGCAACATGAAAACGTTCTCTCGAGCACTTCTGGCCCTGTCGATTTTCGCCGCAGCAGGCAATGTCCTGGCAGCTGACCCTGCTCCGACCAAGGCCGGCAGCGGCACCATCAACTTCACCGGCACCATCAACAACGATGCCTGTTCCGTTGAAGGCGCGGGCACCAACAAAACCATTTCGGTGAACATGGGTGAAGTGTCGATCAAGGACATGGGCACCGCCACCGCGCCAAAAGGCAGCGGTACGCTGAGCGCCGAGAACTTCGAGATGAAGATCAACTGCAACGCCGGTACCAAAGTGGCAATGCTCTTTCAACCGACCTCCGGCAAAGGCAGTGGCCTGGTGACCGGCACTGGCGTGCTGAAAGTCATCGACGGCCTGGGCGCAGCCAAGAACATTGGTATTGCCTTGCTGGACTCCAATGGCGCGCTGATCGACCTGAGCTCACCCGCCACCGCGAAGATTGAAAGCAACCTGCAAGACAGCAACGCCTCGCTGAAATTCTCGGCCGCCTATGTCACCACCGGCACCGATCCGAAACTGGCCGTAGCCGGTCGTGGCGACGCCACCCTGCCGTTCACCCTGCAATACGAATAACCCGCACGAGCATTACGGGTCCGTGCAGGGCCTGATCGGCCCTGCACATTCATTCATTTTGCGCGGTAGTCATCATGTTTTATCGTCAATCATTGTCCTTCTGCGTAGGCCTGTTGGGCTTGCTGATGGTCAACCAGGCCACGGCCGGTATTTCGTTGAGCAGCACACGCCTGGTGTTCGATGGCAGACACAAGGAAGCCGGTATCACCGTGCGTAACAGCGGTGAAGACGTGCTGATCCAGTCCTGGATCGACGCCGATGGCAGCGATGCCACCCCGGTTCCCTTTGCCGTCACCCCGCCATTGGTGCGGGTGAGCAACGACGAACAGCAACTGTTGCGGGTGATCTATGAGGGCACGGGCATGCCCACCGACCGCGAGTCGGTGATGTGGCTCAACGTGCAGGAGATTCCCAAGGCTTCGAAGACCCAGAACACCTTGCAGCTCGCGGTACGCCAGCGCATCAAGGTGTTCTTCCGCCCTGCCGGGCTTAAGGCCGAGGCTTACCTGGCACCCGCCACATTGAAATGGCGCCTGGTTGAGCGTGGCGGCAAAAGCCTGCTGGTGGTGAACAACCCTGGTCTGTATCACGTGTCCATTGCCGAAATCACCCTGACCTCGGGTGCACTGCGCGAGCAACCATTTGATTCATTAATGATTGCGCCCGGCGAGCAAAAAAAGTTCGCCCTGAAACACTTCACGCCGGGGCAGACACCCAACTTGTTATTTCGCAGCATTAACGATTACGGCGCGCAAGACCGTTATAGCGCGCAACTTTCCAACTCGGCCGATGTGCAGGCCAGCGCAATTAAAGACACCCCTTAATACGCCCGCTTGTTCGGCGGTCGCACTTTCACTGTATTTATCTTCGCTCCGTTAGTTCGTATCGGAGGTGATATAGGGTTCCTGCATGTTTGTATTCAAGTACCAAGGATTGGCACCACTGTCGGTGGCCCTGATCTTCAGCAACGCCTGCCTGGCCGACGGCGAAGAACAATTCAATACCTCGTTCCTGCAGGGCGCAGCCTCCGCCGTCGACGTACAAGCGCTGCTCGCCAGCAGCACTGTGCTGCCCGGCAACTACCGGGTCGACCTGTACGGCAACGACACCCTGGTGGGCCGTCGCGATATCGACTTTCGCCATAACTCCGCCACCGGTAAAACCGAGGCTTGCCTGACCCTTGAGATGGTGCAGCAACTGGGCGTCGATATCGCCAAATTGCAAGCGGCGGGAAAACTTGTCGATGATGACCCCAACGCCTGCATCAACCTGCCCGCCTTGATTGACCACTCCAGTGTGCGCTACGACGTGCCTCGCCTGCGCTTGCTGGTGAGCGTACCGCAAAGTGCCATGGAACGTGGCCGCCGTGGGTATGTAGACCCGGCCTTGTGGGACGATGGTGTGCCCGCCGCGTTCATCAACTACCAGCTGAGCAGCAGCCGCAACAGCAACCAGGGTGAAACCACGCTCTCCAACAACATCGGCCTGCGCAATGGCATAAACCTGGGCGGCTGGCGGCTGCGCAACGAATCGAACTTCAGCAGCAGCACTGGCCGCCCCAATACGTTCAAGAGCAACCGCAGCTACCTGCAACATGACGTCACGGCGTTGAAGGGCCAGTTCAGTGCCGGGGACATTTTCTCCGACGCCGACCTGTTCGACAGCGTGCGCTATCGTGGTGTGAAGCTGGGCTCCGACGACGGCATGCGTGCCGACAGCGAGCGCGGCTATGCGCCGATCATTCGCGGTATCGCCCAGTCCAGCGCGACCGTGGAAATTCGCCAGAACAACTACATGCTCTACACGGCTAACGTACCGCCGGGCCCGTTCGAGATCAGCGACATTTACCCCAGTGGCTCCAACGGAGACCTGGAAGTGACCATCATCGAAGCCGATGGCCGACGACGGGTTACGGTGCAGGCATTTTCCAGCTTGCCGATCATGGTGCGCCAGGGCCAACTCAAATACAGCGTGTCGGCCGGGCAGTACAACAGCAACAGCGACGATCAAAAGTCGCCGCAGTTCGTCAGCAGCACCCTGGCCTACGGCATCAGCAGCAACCTGTCCGGGATTATCGGCGCCCAGGCCACGGAAAATTTCCAGGCCATGTCCCTCGGCGCTGGCCGTAATACCTCTATCGGTGCGGTGTCCCTGGACGTGACCCATTCGGTCAGCCGTACCTTTGGCCAGGCGGTCACGGGCAACAGCGTGCGGGCCTTGTACGCCAAGACGTTTACTGGCACCGACACCAGCTTCACCCTCGCCGCTTATCGCTATTCGACCGAGGGCTACCGCACCCTCAGCGATCACGTCGAGGAGTTGAGCCATGAGGGCCAGAAACGCTCGGGCAACTCGAAAACTCGCACAGACCTGACCATCAACCAGAGCCTTGGCCCCAACCAGCAATATGGCACCCTTTACGTGAACGCCAGCGACCAGCGTTACTGGGGGCGTGGGGGTTCGCAAAGTCTGTCGGCGGGCTACAGCAACTACTGGGGCGAGGTGAGTTACAACCTGGGCGCAACCTACACCAAGGATGTCGGCAACTATGGGCCGGCGAACAACGACACTTTGGTCAACCTGTCGCTGTCCTTCCCACTGGGCTCAAAACCCCGTGCGCCGCGGGCGTTTATCTCCGCCAGTACGCAGAAGGCCAGCGACACCACCCAAGTGGGCATCAACGGCTACCTGTCCGAAGACAGCGACACCTATTACTCGGTGCAAGGCGGTAACAGCAGCACCGGCGGCAGTACCGGCTCGGCCAACCTCAGCACCCGCACCTCGATGATGGATGTCAGCGCCGGCTACAGCCAGGGGCGCGGGTATAACTCGCAGAACCTTAACCTGTCAGGTTCCGTGGTGGGGCATGCGGGCGGGATCAATCTGGGGCAAACCGTGGGTGAGACCTTTGCGCTGGCGCAGGTGGAAGGTGTGGAAGGCGCAAAAATCGGCAGCTTTTCCGGCGCCAAGACCGGCAGCAATGGCTTCGCGGTGGTGCCTAACGCGCAGCCTTATCGCGTTAACTGGATCAGCTTGGACACCCGTGACCTGGGTACCGATATCGAGATCGACAACGCCACTCAGCAAGTGGTGCCGCGACGTGGTGCGGTAGTACTGGCGCGCTATGCCAGCAAGACCGGACGGCGTGTGCAGTTTGCCTTGTTCGATGCCCACCACCAGCCAATCCCGTTTGGCGCGGCGCTGGAAGACAGCGCGGGCAAGCAGATCGCAATTGCCGACCCTGGCGGCAAGGCGCTGGCCTTGGTTGAGGCCGACACGGGCACCCTGGTGATCAGTTGGCAGGGGCAGCGGTGCGAGGCGACTTATGCATTGCCGCAGCGTAATAAGGTGTTGAACTATGAGCGGGTGGAGTTGAGCTGCCGTCCTTAGTTCGCCGGCCTTGTAGGAGCGAGCTTGCTCGCGAAAAACTCACGGGCGCCGCGTTCATTCAGGATGCACGCGTTATCGTTGACGTTTTTCGCGAGCAAGCTCGCTCCTACATTTTTTGATCGGGCAAGGTTTAGAAGTCGCGTTTGTAGAAAATATCCAGGGAGCTGGCCACACCCGTCGCCACTTCAAGATAGACCTTCTTGCTCAACAAATAACGCAACGCAATGGTGTTAGCCGGCTCGAACACCCCTACCCCGTAACGCAGGCTGAGCTTCTCGTTGATCTTGCCGCTCGCGACCACCGCCGTACTGTTGCCGGTGCCCTGGGTGTCCAGATCAAAATCCTGAATCCCCAGCTTATTGGCGATATCCGTGGTCACCCCGGCGCTGCCCATCAAGCCCAGGCCCAAGGCGGCTTCGGCGAGCATGTTGTTGTCTTCGCCGGTGTTGGTGCGCGAACGGCCCAGCACCAGGTACGACAGCGCATCTTCCTGGGCCATGGCCGGCTCGGAGAAGATCTGCGTAGTCGGCTGTTCGGCGCTGCCGCTCAGGCGAATACCAGCGGTCACGGTGCGGGACGATTCGACCACCACACGCACAGCTTCAATATCTAGGAACGGTTGATCCAGCGGCCCGGCAAACAACAGTCGTGCACGCCGCACGTTGAGGCGCTGGCCATAGGCGCGGTAGCGGCCGTCGTTGAGCCATAGCTCACCACGGGTGTCCATGTTGTCGCCGATATGCACATGGCCCTGGACCTTGGCGGTGAGGCCGAAGCCGGCGAAGTTGAGCTGGTCTTCACCCACCTCCACGTCGATATCCATCGCCATGGCCATCGGCGGTTTGCCCTCTTCGGTCTGGCTGCCGATGATCACCGTGTCGTCGGACACCTTGACCGTCGAAGGCGGCAGTTCGCGCACGGTGATATCGCCACGGGGGATGTGGACTTTGCCGGCAATCGCCAGTTTGTCGTCCTTGAGGCTGATCTTCAGGTCGGGCGCTACTTCCAGCTTGGCGTAGGGTTCCACGGTGACCGGCAGTTGCGAGCCTTTGAGGCTGAGGTCGACCACCAAAGCGCGGCCCCAGTCGATCTGGCCCGTGAGGCTGCCCTGCCCGGCCTTGCCGCTGTGCCAGCCGCCGTTGAGCTGCACGCTTTCGCCGGCGATCTGCGCCTGCAGGTTCAGGCCCTCGAGGCTGATGGGCAGTTCGGGCCCGGAGACTTCGCCGCCCACCAGGTTGAGGTTGCCGTTGACCAAGGGCGCGAGCAAGCCGCCGGAGATGCGGCCGCTGCCGTTGAGCTTGCCGGTGAGCTTTTCCACCATGGGCACAAAGGGCCGCGCTACAGAGAGGTCCAGGCCAGCGAGGCTGAAGGTGCCAGTGATCGGTTTGTTGTTCGGCAGCGGGTTGATCTGCGCCTGCAACAACAACTCGCCGAGCTTGCCGCCACGGAAATTCAGCTGGGTGTCGATGCGCTTGGGGTTAAGGGTGGTTTCCAGTTTCAGGGTGTCGTAGGGGAAATCCAGCCACTGGCCCTTGTCGCGCACGCGCAGGGTGCCGCCACTGGCGTCCACCGCGACCACGCCTTTTGGGCCGCTCTGCGGCAGGTCCAGTTGCACATCGGCGTTGAGCCTGCCCTGCCAGGCGAAGTCTTTGGGCAAGAAGGCCGCGAGGCTGTCGAGGGGGAATTGCTTGAGGTGGTAGCGCAGCTTCGGCTCGGGCATCAGGCGCTGGTCTTCGCCACACAGGCTGGCGCCGCCGGAGACCCAGCAGTGTGCGCCAAAGGTCAGCTTGCCATCGGCCAGGCGTTCGATCTTCGCCGGGGCTTGCAGCCGCCAGTCCTGGCCACCGGCTTGCACGTCGCCACTGGCCAGGCGCCCGCGCCAGTTGTCTTTGTCGAGGTTGCCGTCCAGGGCCAGGGCCAGTTTGACCAGCGGGCCAGTCAGAGCCAGCTGGACCTTCTGGCTCTTGATATCGCCCTGGGCGCTGGCAGTGAGGGTGCCGACTTGCGTCTCGCCGCTTTGAATGCCGCTGGCCTTGAGGTCGAGCTTGGCGCGTTGGGCGCTATCGAGGTTGGCGTCCAGGTTGAGGCTTTGCAGGCGGTTGTCGGCAAAGGCCAGTTGCTGGCCCTTGAGGTCGAGCTTGCCTTGAGGGGCTTTCAAGGTGCCGGCCACCTCGACACGCCCGTTGACTTGCCCGCGCAGTTGCGGCCAGAGCTGGGCCAGGCGTGCCAGCTTGACGTCGATCTGCCCGGCCAGGCGCTGTTGCAGGCTGCCGCTGCCGTTGATGCGGTTGTCGCCCAGGCGGATGTCCAGGTTGGCGAGGGTCCATTGTTCGCCGGCGCCTTCGGCCTTGGCCGCGAGCACGGCGGTTTGGCCACGCAGGCGGCCCTTGAGGTCGAGGTCGGCGTTGAGCTTGAGCTGTTCATTTTTGAACTCGCCTTTACTGCGCAGTGGCCCGGCCAGGGTGCCGGGCAGCTCCGCGACCCAGTAGGCCGGGTTCAGCGCCGACAGATCCAGGGCGGTGTCCCAGGCAATGCCGTCGGCGAATTGCAGGTTCAGGTGGCCTTCTGCCTTGCCCTGGCCGGCACTCAGCTTCAGCTCAGGCAGGAAGACTTGCTTGAGGTCGCCGCTGAAGGGGGTGACCACATTGAACTTGCCCGCCGGGCCATCGAGGTCGGCCTTGAGGTTGCCCAGGTAGTTGCCGTCCTTATAGGAGACTTCGCCGTTGAACGTGCGCAAGGCCACTTGCGGTTCGTCGATGACGGGATAGAGGCGATGCCAAGGGAAGTCCAGCCAGTCGATCTTTGCATCCGCGCTGAAGCCTTGTTGCCAGTCCAGGTTGGCACTGAGCTTGAGGCTTTGCTTGTCGCCGGCCGTCAGGTCCAGGCCGGCGATCTGCGCGCCCTTGGCGTCAACCTTGCCCTTGAGCAGTAAATCCACCGGGCCTTTTTCGGCCGGCAGCACGGCCTTGCCCAACAACTGGTAGCCATTGCTCAGGTCGCCTTTGGCACTCAGGTCCAGTTGGTTGAGTTGCAAGGTATCGGGCAGGTCTGCGCTGGGTTTGAACGACTCGGAGGTGATGTGCACCTGCGCCGGCAGGTGTTCCACCAGGGGTTGCAGCTCGCCAGTGAGCTTGGCCGGCAGGTAGCCGCGGCTGTCGGCGTCGAGCTTGAGGGTTTTGAGCAGGTCGCCGTCGAGCTTGAGGGCGATGGTCCAGGGTGCGCCGCCCGGCGCGTAGGGCAAGCTCAGGTTGCCGGTGGCATTCAGCGGCCAATCGCCGGTAGGTTGCAGCAGGCCGGCGAGGTCCAGCACCAGATCGTCGCGCTGCAGATGCACCGAGTCGATCTGCAAGCCGGCGGCGGTCCAGTGCGCGGCCAATTGCAGGCCCTTGAGTTCTTCACTGCCGTTGAACAGCAGGCTGCCGATGCGCACATCGCCCAACTGCAGGGCAACCGGCAGTTTCAGGTCGGGCAGTTGAATCGGCCCGCTGTCGCTCTCTTCGGCACTGGGGGCGAATGCAAGGCTGACCTGTTCCACATCCAGTCGGTTGATGCACAGGGTCATGCGCAGTAGGCAGCCGGGCGACCAGTCAAACGTCGGTGCATTCAGCTCGACGCGGCTGCCGTCCTGCTGCCACAGCAGATGATCGGCGCTCCACTGCCCGCCCAGGCGGCCCTGGAAATTTTCCACGCTCAAACCTGGCACCTGGCCCAGGGCCCAGCGACTGCCCGCCTGGGTGCCGAGCACCGACCACAGCGCCACAAACAGCAAGGCGAGGATGGCGACCAACGCCAGCCCCGCTATTTTCAAACCACGCATCACAGCTCAGGCCCCATGGAAAAGTGCAAGCGAATGCCGCCCGGATCTTCGAGGGCATGGGCCAGGTCGAGGCGAATCGGCCCCACCGGCGACACCCAGCGCACGCCGACGCCCACACCGGTTTTCAGGCTGGGCAGCTCCAGGTTGTTGAAGGAGTTGCCCTGGTCGACAAAGGTCGCGATACGCCATTTGTCGGTGATGGAATATTGATACTCGGCGCTCAAGGCCACCATGTAGCGGCCACCGATGCGATCGCTGCGATCGTTCTCGGGGGACAGCGTCTGGTACTCGTAGCCGCGCACGCTCTGATCACCACCGGCAAAGAAGCGCAGCGACGGCGGCACGGATTGGTAGCCATTGGTGGCACTGCCGCCAAACTGCGCACGGCCCAGGAAGCGGTGGTTATCCCACAAAGTGGTCAGGCCCTTGATGGTCGCCGTGCCGTAAAGCAGGTTGGTGTCGGACCCAAGGCCCTCTTTGGCGACCTTGGTGTCGAACATCAGCCGGTAGCCATGGTGCGGGTCGATGCGGTTATCACTGCGCAGATAGGAATAACTCACACCCGGCATCAGCAGGTTACTCAGGCCCGAATCATTGCCCAGGCGATATTCTTCGCGCTGGTACTTGAGGGAGATCACCCGTGTCCAGCCACTGGGCAACTTGCTGTGCCATTCGGGGCCGATGGTGAGCAACTTGCTCAGGGTATCAGTGTTGGCGATCTCTTCATTCTGGTAGCCGCCGGCAAAGCGCAGTTTGTCGGTGAGCGGCGGGTCGAGCGGGATGTCGTACCACAGCCCGACGTTCTGCCGCGGCGCCGACAGTTCGGCTTCCCAGCCATAACTGTGGCCCTGGGGGTTGACCCAATGGCGCGTCCAGTTGGCTTTGCCCCGTGGGCCGACGTCGGTGGAGTAACCCAGGCCCAGGCCCATGGTGCGCGGCTTGCGGGTGTCTAGTTGCACCGCCACCGGGATCACGGCATCGGTGGCGGCGGTGGGGCTGGCATCCACGCGCACGCCTTCAAAAAAGCCGCTGGCTTGCAGGTTCTGGTTGAGTTCGGCGACCAGCTCGGAGTCGTAGGGCGTGCCGGGTTTGAACGGCACCATGCGCTGCAACAGCTCTTCATCAAAGGGCGTGTCACCGGTAAAACTGACTTTGCCCATGCTGTAGCGCGGGCCGCTGTCGTAAATGAGTTCGATATCGGCCACGCCCGCTTGAGGGTCCACGGCAAGTTTCTGGCTAGTGAATCGGCCGCTGAAAAAGCCGTAGCGCGAGGCCTGGTTCTGGATCAGGCGCTTGGCGTCTTCGTAATGGCCGTGGTTGAGCACGGCGCCGGATTTGAGGTCGTCGCTGGCGGGCACGCGAAACGCCTTCAAGCTCGCAGCCGGGCCATCGACACGCAGAGTCACGTTGCGCAAATGCACCGGTTCGCCGGGGTCGATGGTGAGGGTCAGGCGCGGATTCTTGCCGCCCTTCACATCGCTGGCGATCTGTGGCTGATAGTAGCCTAGGGCCTGCGCGGCTTTACGCGCCTGCTCCTCGGCGCCACGGCTGAACCGCAGCAAGGCTTCTTCATCACGATCGCCTACCCCGCCGATATAGCCTTCGATGTTGGCTTTCAGCGCGTCGTTTGAGGGTTTGATCCGCACGTCCAGTTCGCTTTGCGCCAATGCGCCGCAGCTTGTGAACAGCAGAATCAAGCCGCTGGTAAATCTTCCTGGAAACTTCATAGGCGCGGATGCTACACGAGCGAGGGAGGAACTTTGAACCAGGATTAGTCTGAATAATTCTGTTCTAAGCCGTTGCAGGATGTAACGCCTGGGGATTGGGATGGAAAAACACATGCTCGCGCACCGGCCCTACGGCGACTTCGCCGATTTCCTCATAGCCTTGGCGCTTGTAGAAATCCAGGTAACGGGAGTTGCCGGTGTCGAGCACCACGCCGGATGAATGCGGGTCGTCGGCACACCAATTGTGTACCGCTTCCAGCAACTGCTCGCCATGGTGCTTGCCCTGGAACTGCGGGTGAATGCCCAGCAGCGGCAGCACATGCACAGACGCGTTGGGCAGGCACGCCATGACGGCATGATGGTATTCCAGGTAACGCCGCGTACCGCGCACACCGGTGCTCAGCCACATACGGATTTGCCAGGCCCAGCTTTCGGTGATGCCCAGGCGCCGCTGGGGCGGTGCAATCAGGGCAATGCCGATCAGTCGGTCGTTGACGAACAGGCCGATGGCCGGGAGTTTCTGGAAGAAGTGCTGCTTGACCAGTTCGCGCACAGTGGCACGTACCCGCTGCTCATAGCCTGGCCGCTCGGCTTCGAAGATATAGGCGAAGGTCGGTTCATGGCGATACGCCTGGTACAGCAGGGATCGCGCTTCACGGGAGTAGCCGCTATTGAGCAGGCGGATTTCGGCAGTGGCCGTCGAAGTGTCTGGCATAACAATCAATCTCCCTGGGCGCCACTCAAACATGGCGTTCTTATGGGTACGAACCTGCACAGCTCCAGTCGTTCCCACATTAGCAGTGCATTCACCCTATCGCCACGCTGGCCCCCGCCCGACTTGTCGGCTAGCATCGCCCTTTTGCCAGACTGGACTGCCGACCATGAAAATCGTCTCCTTCAATATCAATGGGCTGCGTGCTCGCCCTCATCAGTTGGCGGCGCTGATTGAAAAGCATCAACCGGACGTGATCGGTTTGCAGGAAACCAAGGTTCACGATGATCAGTTCCCCTTGGCCGAAGTGCAGGCCCTGGGTTATCACGTGTACTACCACGGGCAGAAAGGCCACTACGGCGTGGCCCTGCTCTCGCGCAAAGAAGCGTTGAGCGTGCACAAAGGCTTTGCCAGCGATGAAGAGGACGCCCAGCGCCGGTTTATCTGGGGCACCTTCGCCGATGAAAACGGCCAGCCGGTGACCATCATGAACGGCTACTTCCCCCAAGGCGAAAGCCGCGACCACCCGACCAAGTTCCCGGCCAAGCAGCGCTTCTATGCAGACTTGCAGCACCTGCTGGAAACCCAGTTCAGCAACGACCAGGCACTGGTGGTGATGGGCGACGTGAACATCTCGCCGCAAGACTGCGACATCGGCATCGGCGCCGACAACGCCAAGCGCTGGCTGAAAACCGGCAAGTGCAGCTTCCTGCCGGAAGAACGCGAGTGGATGGAGCGCCTGAAGAACTGGGGCCTGGTGGACAGCTTCCGCCACCTCAACCCGGACGTGACCGACCGCTTCAGCTGGTTCGATTACCGCAGCCGTGGGTTTGAGGACGAGCCCAAGCGTGGGTTGCGCATTGACGTGATCATGGCATCCACTGGTTTGGTGCCACGGGTCAAGGATGCCGGGGTGGATTACGATTTGCGCGGGTTGGAGAAACCGTCGGACCATGCGCCGATCTGGCTGGAGCTGAGCTGATTGTAGGCGCGAGCTTGCTCGCGAAGAACTTGAGGGCGCCGCGTTTATTCGAGAAGCCCGCGTTATCGTTGACGTTTTTCGCGAGCAAGCTCGCTCCTACAGGAGATCAGGGGTGCCAGCCCCGTGTCGGTCATATGGCTGCAATCCAACTGACTTAATCTTGCGGCACTCCCTTTGGCTTGAGAAGGTGCCGGCATGATGCTGCGCGTTCTGTTCCTGTGTTGTGCAATCGCCCTCCCCGCCGTGGCGGCCCCTCTGCCCATTCCCGACCAAGGCCCGGCCCTGCGCATCCAGGGCTCCAACACCATCGGCGCAGCACTCGGCCCGGCGCTGGTCAAGGGTTTGATGGAGCATCAGGGTTTGCAGGACGTACACGCTGAAGCGGGTGCGGGGGCCAATGAACAGCGCGTGGTCGGCAAGACACGACAAGGCCAGACGGTCACCATCGAGGTGGCGGCCCACGGTTCCAGCACCGGCTTTACGGCGCTGAAAAACAACCGCGCCGACCTCGCCGCAGCGTCCCGCCCGATCAAAGACAACGAGTTGGTGGACCTCGACCCCTTAGGTGACTTGAAAAGCCCAGGCGCCGAACATGTGATCGCCATCGATGGCCTGGCAATCATCGTCAACCCGCGTAACCCGCTCAGTACCCTGACCACCGAACAATTGGCGCAGATCTTCAACGGCGAAGTCAGCACCTGGGAGGCACTGGGCGGTACAGGCGGGGCCATTCATTTATATGCACGGGATGATCAATCCGGCACCTTCGACACCTTTCGGGAACTGGTGCTGAGCCGCCGCGGCCAACCGCTCGCGCCGTCGGCCAAGCGCTTTGAATCCAGCGAACAGCTGTCCGATGCGGTGAGCCAGGACCCGCAAGGCATCGGCTTTATCGGCCTGCCCTCTGTGCGCCAGGCCAAGGCGTTGGCGATTGCCGATGGCGATTCGCAATCGATGCTGCCGCTGACCAGCCTGATCGCCACCGAAGATTACCCGCTGTCACGTCGGCTGTTCTTCTACTTGCCGCCCTCTTCCCGCAACCCGTGGGCCAAGGCGTTGGTGGAGTTTACCCAAAGCAGCAAGGGCCAGGCGATGGTGGCGGCCAATGGCTTTATCGCCCAGCAGGTGCAAGCGATTAGCGTGACGCCGCGCCCGTCGATGCCCGACGACTACCAGGCCATCGCCCGTGACGCTCAGCGCCTGACGGTGAATTTTCGCTTCGATGAGGGCAGCGCCAGCCTCGACAACAAGGCTCGCCAAGATGTGCAGCGGGTGGTGGCCTATATCAGAAGCCACGGCAAACTGGATAAACAGGTGACGCTGGTGGGGTTTGGCGATACCAAGAACGACCCGCAACGTGCGGCCTTGTTGTCGAAATTGCGGGCGATGGCAGTGCGCCGGGAGCTGGTCAAGGGCGGCGTGGTGCTGAGGGATATTCGCGGGTTTGGCGCGCAGATGCCGGTGGCGGCCAATACGGCGGATGAGGGGCGGATCAAGAATCGGCGGGTGGAGGTGTGGGTGTACTGAGGCTTGAATTTTGTGTGGTGGGCACTGGCCTCTTCGCGAGCAAGCCCCACACTCGACCGATTTCCAACTTGAGAATACGGTCGAATGTGGGAGCGGGCTTGCTCGCGAACACAGGCGAAGCGCTGTTACTGCCCGCCGCGCATCAATTCCCGCGGCACATATTTGCCAATCTCGAACTTGCCAATCGCCGCGCGGTGCACTTCGTCCGGGCCGTCGGCCAGGCGCAGGGTGCGTTGCATGGCGTACATATAGGCCAGCGGAAAATCATTGGAAACCCCGGCGCCGCCGTGCATCTGGATCGCGCGGTCGATGACCTTCAAGGCCACATTCGGCGCCACCACCTTGATCTGGGCAATTTCGCTTTTCGCCACTTTGTTGCCCACAGTGTCCATCATGTACGCCGCTTTCAAGGTCAGCAGGCGGGCCATGTCAATTTCCATGCGTGAGTCGGCGATCTTGTCGATATTGCCCCCCAACCGCGCCAAGGGCTTGCCGAACGCGGTGCGGCTGACCGAACGTTTGCACATCAACTCCAATGCGCGTTCGGCCATGCCGACCGAACGCATGCAGTGGTGAATGCGGCCTGGGCCAAGGCGGCCCTGGGCAATCTCAAAGCCACGGCCTTCACCCAGCAACACGTTTTCATACGGCACGCGCACATTGTCGAACAGCACTTCGGCGTGGCCGTGGGGCGCATCGTCGTAGCCGAATACCGGCAGCGGCCGCAGGATTTTCACGCCTGGGGTATCGACCGGCACAAGGATCATTGAGTGCTGCTGATGGCGCGGAGCGTCGGGGTTGCTCAGGCCCATGAAGATCAGGATCTTGCAGCGTGGGTCGCAGGCGCCGGAGGTCCACCACTTCTTGCCGTTGATCACCCACTCGTCGCCCTGGCGTTCGGCGCGGGCGGCCATGTTGGTGGCGTCCGAGGACGCCACATCCGGTTCGGTCATGGCGAAGGCCGAGCGAATCTCGCCGCGCAGCAGGGGTTCGAGCCAGCGCTGCTTCTGCTCTTCGTTGGCGTAGCGCACCAGCACTTCCATATTGCCGGTGTCCGGGGCGGAGCAGTTGAACGGCTCCGGGCCGAGCAATGAGCGGCCCATGATTTCCGCCAAAGGTGCGTATTCGAGGTTGGTCAGGCCGGCGCCCAGTTCGGATTCGGGCAGGAACAGGTTCCACAAGCCCTCGGCCTTCGCCTTGGCCTTGAGCTCTTCCATGATCGCCGTGGGCTGCCAGCGATCACCTTCGCTGACCTGGCGTTCAAACACCGGTTCGGCCGGGTAGACATAAGCGTCCATGAACGCAGTGACGCGTTCACGCAGTTCCTGAACCTTGGGCGAATAGGCGAAATCCATGAGCAGCTCCCTTCTCTGAGAGGTTGTTTAGGTCATGCATTCGATGCTAGAACAGCGCTGATAATTTACCTAGCCTATTCTCGGCGTGTATTAACATTCATCACCGATATATGATCGGCGCATGAGCACCTAACAATAAGAGCGCAACGAAATGAATCTGAGCAAGGTCGATCTCAACCTCTTCATCGTCTTCGATGCGATCTACACCGAAGCCAACCTGACCCGCGCCGGGCAGATCGTCGGCATCACCCAACCGGCGGTGTCCAACGCCCTGGCACGGTTGCGCGAGACCTTCAACGACCCGCTGTTCGTGCGCACCGCCCAAGGCATGGTGCCTACGCCTATGGCACAGAACATCATCGGCCCGGTGCGCAATGCGTTGTCGTTGCTGCGGGTGTCGGTGCAGGAAAGCAGAATTTTCAACCCACAGCAGGCGGCCAAGACCTACCGCATCAGCATGACCGACCTGACCGAAGCCGTGATCCTGCCGCCGCTGTTCCAGCGCCTGCGCCGCCTGGCGCCGACCGTAGTCATCGAGAGCTTCCTGTCCAAACGCCGCGAAACCACCAAGGAACTGGCCGCCGGGCGCCTGGACTTTGCCGTGGATGCCCCGCTCAACACCGACCCGCAGGTGCGTCACGTCAAGCTGATGGAAGATCGCTACGTGTGTGCCATGCGCAAGGGCCACCCGATGGCGGGCAAGGACAAATTCAGCCTGGATGATTACTTGTCGCTGACCCATATCCATATCTCCAGCCGCCGCAACGGTTTGGGTTATGTGGACCTGGCCCTGGGCAAGATGGGCATCCAGCGCAAGATCGCCCTGCGTTCCCAGCACTACCTGATGGCCTATCAGGTATTGCAACAGACCGACATGGTGATGACCGTGCCCGAGCGTTTCGCCCGTCGTCATGAACTGCACTGGTTCCAACTGCCAGTCAACAGCGTGCCGCCGCTGGAAACCCATTTGTACTGGCATGAAAGCACCGACCAGGACCCTGCAAACCGCTGGATGCGTGAACAGATGATCGAGATGTGCCAGCAGGTGACGGCCCAGGAAAAGAAGTTGGATAAACAACAGGCTTGAAGTTGAAGGGCTACCCCCTGTGAGCGCATAGGTATCTACACAACTTCGGTATGACGCCGAACCTGTGGCGAGGGAGCTTGCTCCCGTGACGGCCTGACAGCCGACGCTGATCTAACTGACGCACCGTGATCCAAATGTGGGAGCTGGCTTGCCTGCGATGACGGTCTTACAGTCGACATCGTTATACCGAGTACATATCCATTCCTGCGGTAACGGCCACCTAGGGTTCCGCCCTG